>JAVBKH010000257.1:0-11765 GCA_031554155.1 Oscillospiraceae bacterium | reverse complement strand
GCTGTAGCCTAAAAGGCTTGGAGTTTCGCAGACTTCGAAGTGATAGTCACGCCATTTTTTCAGTCCATCGTCGTCGATTAGCTTTGCTGTGCTGTGCATAAAATTCGACACACCGTCAAGCGCTACATGGCAAATAACTTCCAGTCCGCTTGCTTTCATAAGCTCGGCCATTTCCTCGGGGGAGGAGGCGTAAAACACGCCTTCCTTGCCGTCTTTTGAAAACTGAAGAATTTCATCAATATTATCAAGTGAGCCAACGCTGTTATTCAAAATCACGGCGTATCTATTCATATAAGTGCAAATAAACAAGCTGTCCGCATTCATCAAGCGCGTGCATTCGCCCACGGCGCAGAGCCTATCGGCGTAACTGTCAAGGTGATATAACGCACCCATGCACAAAATTGCGTCAAAGCTTTCAGCTTCAAATCGCGACTGGTCGAGCGCATCGCCGCAATAAATTTCTGACAAAATAGGATTGGCGAGCTGTTTTTCCTCAATTATTCCGACATTGTAGCTTACAATGTCGCCTGCTGTGACGCTATGCCCAAGGCTAGCAAGAAAAAAGGAGTAGGCTCCGCTGCCTGCGCAATTATCGAGCACCTTCGAACATGGTGCCAGATATTTTTGCAGATATTTCTTCGCCGTTAAAAATTCAAGATAATGGGCGCTGTTCTCCTGCAATCTAAGCTCTTCTTCGCCGTCGTTTTCATAAAAGTTTACGAGAAGGTCGAGATTTTTCATAGCAATCCCTCTTTAACCAAGATTTGACTGATTTCTATGCTAACTATACCACAACAATCGCAACGTGTCTATTATGAGAAAACCAGGCCGTTGGCCAAGCTAAGGGTACAAAACATAAAAGATGATTACCCTTGCCAAGGGATATGCACCATGATTGGCATATTCTGGCTCTCACTGATTTTACCATAGCCTTAGTAAGCAGATTAGGCGGAAAAATCTACCGCCTAATATTTTGAAAGAAAATTTATGCAAGGAATTATATTTTATGAAAAAATTTGTATTGATACCAGATTCTTTCAAAGGTACAATGAGCTCCAAGGAGATTTGCGAAATACTTACCCAAAGTATACATCGATTTTATCCTGATGCGGAGATTACGTCGATTCCAGTCGCAGACGGCGGGGAGGGTAGCGTGGATTCATTTTTGACTGCAATGGGAGGTCAGCTTATAACTGTGCCTGTGAAAGGGCCGTATATGGAGGACATGCAGGGGTTTTACGGCTTGCTAGAAAACGGCGCAACTGCTGTGATTGAGATGGCGGCATGTGCAGGACTTCCTCTTGTGGGAGATAATCTCCACGCCGAGCAGACGACTACCTTTGGGGTGGGAATGTTAATTGCGGACGCCTTAAACCGTGGCTGCAAAAAGATTATTCTAGGCTTGGGCGGCAGCGCGACAAATGATTTTGGCGTGGGCGCAGCAGCCGCTTTGGGGATAAAATTCATTGATTCAAACGGGCAAGAATTCGTTCCAGTTGGCAAAAATCTATCACGGATTGAAAAAATAGATAAAAGTGGGCTTAACCCCAAGCTAAACGGAGTCAAGATAGTTACGATGTGCGACATTGATAACCCGTTATACGGCAAAACAGGCGCTGCATACATATTTGGCCCCCAAAAAGGAGCAGACCCCGAGATGGTGGAATACCTTGACAAGCAGCTTCACGCAGTGTCAGACGTGGTTATCCGCGAATTGGGCGTAGATATTTCGCAGCTTGCTGGCGCAGGTGCGGCAGGCGGCATGGGCGGAGGCGTGGTTGCCTTCCTCGGTGCGACACTTCAAATGGGAATTGAAACTGTACTAGAAACAGTCGGCTTTGACGAAGCAATAAAAGACGCCGACCTTATTATAAGCGGTGAGGGCAAAATTGACAGCCAAAGTCTGCGTGGCAAGGTGGTTGTTGGCGTGGCACGACGCGCGAAAAAATCTCAAGTGCCGCTTGTGGCAATAGTTGGCGATATTGATGACAATATTGAAAACGTCTATGACGAAGGCGTTACTGCTATTTTCAGCATCAATCGTGTGGCTGTGCCGTTTAAAGAAGCGAAGCTTCGCAGCAAAAGCGACCTTGCGCTGACTGCTGACAACTTGATGCGATTTGTTTCGCGGCTTGGACTTTAAAAATCAATAATATTAGCAATAAGCCGCCCACTTTGCAGTGGACGGCTTAATATTTTAGTGCATTTAGTTGGCTGCAACTTTTTGTCGGTAGCTTTCAATTTCCCAGTTTAAAATGAACTGCGTGAAGTCGTCGGGTAACGGGAAAATACCGCCAAACGAGCGAGTGTACACTGCAACCTTCATTGCGTCTAGGAACAAAATTTTTGCGGTTTCAGCTTCCTTTTCATTCATGCCTAATGCAAAAAATCCAAGTCCTTTTACTGCAACAATCTTAGGAGCAAAGCCATTAGCGTCAATATAACGCTTGAAGCATTCGCTGTAATCGTCACCATATGCTACAAAAAGTGGCGTATGCTTGCAGTAGACAATGTGGTCAGGCGTAAAAGGCTTAACAAGCTCATGATAACTTTCGTCGTCCTTGAGGAACTCAAGCGTCTGCTTGTTTGTGCAAAAAACACCGCAAGCTTTGCCAGAATCAGAATAAAGGTTCTTGAATATTTGCAGAAGCTCGTCAGTTTTTTGGGTATCATAATCGACTTTCGAGAAATCAGGATTTTCTGTAACTTTGCCTTTAAGCTTGGCCATTACGTCGGCCATAATAGCGTCAATGGCTTCAACAGTATCGGCTGAAACAAAAATTCCGTGGTTTTGCAAAATTACAATTTGTGGAAATGTCCCTGTCTTTTTGAGATTTTCGTCAAAAAGCTTGCTGCAAACTGTCGATAATACGTACCCTGGCTTGGTTAAGGGAACCCATACTGCTTTATCTCCAAATAAATCGCAGCAAATTTTTTCACCGTCTTTGCCGCAGCTCATGCCATTTACTAGGGAAGGGTGGGTGTGCAGCACAAATTTATATGGGAAAATCGAGTGCAAAATTGCTTCGACGCTTGGACGTTTGTTCTCCTCGCCTTCAAGCTTGGACTCCATCATGTCGTTTAAAGCTTCGGATTCGCGCGCGTCGTCGTCAGCGGGATATTGCTTGCTTAGCATGGCGGCAAGTTTTTCCATGTCCATAGCAACAAATTGCTCCGCTTTGATTGTCCCAAGTGCTGTTCCCGAGCCTTTTACGTGCATGACACCGTTTTCTTTAAACGAGGTGTTGCCGCCTCCAGCAAGAACGTAGAATTCGTCGCTTCCGTAGCGAATGGACATCTCAACAAGTTGATTAATACTCATTTTATTCTCCTCAAACGCGTTTTGCGAGAACTTCGGCCTCGTAGTTTTTG
This sequence comes from Oscillospiraceae bacterium, assembly GCA_031554155.1. Lineage (GTDB taxonomy): Bacteria > Bacillota > Clostridia > Oscillospirales > Ruminococcaceae > WRAV01. Next base: position 8,393 of record JAVBKH010000257.1, on the reverse strand, counting down.
ACAATCTTTAGCCAGTCAGCATCAAGCGGGACATTTGCTCGTGTGCAAAATTCTTCCCAAACAGCACCAAAAGGCAAAGTTTTAATTGATTCTTGAGTTGCCATAAGCTCGGTAAATTCAGCGTTGTCCTGTAGTTTCTTTAGTTCACTCCACGGGTTTAGGAGAGCGTACATCAAGGCTTTTTGCATGTTGCGTGTGCCAACAATCCAAGCAGCTATACGGTTTATTGATGCATCAAAGAAATCAAGGCCTATCAGAACCTTCTCAAGTGCATCATTGCGGACGATTTCTTTTGCGATTTCCTTTAGCTCGTCTTCAAGCAAAACAACATGGTCGGAGTCCCAACGAATTGGGCGCGTGACATGAAGCGGAACTTTATCGAAGTAGGTGAGCAGACTTGGAATTTTATCGCTGACGACCTCGGTTGGGTGGTAGTGGCCGTTATCAAGCAGATTGTAAACGCCAGGGTGGCCTGCGGCATAAGCGAGGTAAAACTCGTTGCTGCCGACTGTGAAGGATTCAACACCGATGCCAAAAACCTTGCTCTCAACGCAATCAATAACGCCGTCAAGCTTTTCTGCAAAAATTTCATCAAGGCTCTTTTTAAGGCGCAGACGTGGGCCGAGTCTATCGGAGGGCACATCTTTGAAGCCGTCGGGAATCCAGACATTGTTGAGCACAGGTTTGCCAAGCTCTTTCGCTATTGCGCTTGCAATGCGGCGGCAGGCAATTCCATGACGTACCCAGAACTTGCGTATTTCTTCATCGGGGCTTGAAAGAGTGAGATTATCTTTAACTTTAGGGTGGCTAAAAAAGGTTGGATTAAAGTCGATGCCTAAGCCGTGTTCTTTTGCGAAAGCAACCCATTTTGCAAAATGTTCGGGTAACAGTTCGTCGCGCTCGACTGGCGCACCTTCAAAAATAGCGTAGCTTGCATGAAGGTTAATACGATGCTTGCCGCCAATTAGCGATGTTGCTTTTTCAAAGTCAGCCATCAATTCAGCCGAATTTCGCGCTTTGCCAGGGTAATTTCCTGTGGCTTGAATGCCACCGCTCAAAGCTTCGCCGGTGTTTTCAAAGCCACCAACGTCGTCGCCTTGCCAACAGTGAACAGATATCGAAACATTGTTAAGCTTTTTGATTGCTTCTTCGGTGTCGACTCCAATTTTCCCGTAACGTTCTTTTGCAATTTCATAATAGTTTCCCATAAAAATCCTCCCTAAAATTTTATTTCAGATTTCATAACATAATAAAATGTTGCTTGCAAATTAAGTTTTTATAAAATGGGCGTGATTGTAACGACCTCATCTTATCACGATGTCTATAATTATTTTTTACAATTGGCCTTTATTTATGGAAAAATACTTGCTCAAGTAAATATGCGGTGCCTGTCGAGGGGTCAATTTCCATGGTCATAACATCTTTCATGTGAACGTTCCATTTGTCCACAACTTCGCTGCCTGCTTGAGCTTTTGTAGCGAAATCAATGCCTTTTTCGGCTTCATAGTAACCGAAAAGTTCGTCACCAACACACCAAATGCTGTAATTATGTATGCCTGCATTGTTCAATAATTCTGTCATTTCTGGCCAAATTTCGTCGTGACGCCTGATGTATTCCTGTTTCATGCCATCTTTTAGTCGCGCTTTCCAAGTAAATCGTTCCATAAAAATCCTCCCTTTATTAGCTATATACTAATTTAAAGATACCGTGTAAAGATATGATATAACAAATAATTGGAAATATCAATTGTTTTATTGACATAATATAGGTATTTGCGGCCGTAATTAATGCAAGAAGTTATCTGTCAAATATTTCTCGAATTCATCTTTTGGCAGAGGAACAGTATGAAGAAAGCCTTGAATTACATCGCAGCCCATTTCGCGAAGAAAAGAGAGCTGCTCTGGCCGCTCAACACCCTCGGCGATGACGCTTAGCCCGAATGCGTGGGCTGTGTTTATCATGAAATGCGCTACGCTTCGCTGTTTTGTATCAGTTTCAATTTCATTGATGAAGGATTTATCTATTTTTAGAGTATCAACAGGCAAGTCAACAAGATATTTCATAGATGAATAGCCTGTGCCAAAGTCGTCAAGTGCAATGCTAATTCCAAGACTTCTGAGCTTGGCAAGCCTGCTGATATTTTCTTCAGAAACGTTCATGTAAGCGTCTTCTGTTATTTCAAGCTGCAATAATTTAGGACTTAACTTTGTTTTTTCTAGCACTTTAAGCACATCGACAACGAAATCACGCTGACTAAGCTGTGACGGGGACACATTGATTGCTACGTACGAAAAAATTATGCCTTTTTCGTACATTTGTTTTGCAAACAAGCACGCTTTTTCCAATACCCACAAACCAAGTGAGTAGATAATTCCGTTGCTTTCAGCTATTGGAATAAATTCTGCTGGCGAGATTCGTCCTAACGAGCTGCTGTTTAGTCTTAAAAGTGCCTCAAATGCCACAAGTGATTTATCTGAAATTTTTATTTCAGGCTGGAACACAAGATGAAATTCATCGGCATCAATAGCACCACGCAAAGCATCAAGAATTGAAGCTTGACGCGTAATTTTTTCCATCATTTCGCTTCCATAAAAGCAAAACTGATTTTTTCCTAGGCCTTTGGCTTCGTACAAAGCTATGTCAACCTTGCGTAAAAGCTCTTCGGTTGTAGAGCCATCTTGTGGAAACATTACCACGCCGATACTAGATGTAATGTGCATGGCTTGCTTGTCGATGATAAAAAGCTCTTGAAATTGACTTGCAATATCTTCGGCAACTTGTGTGATTGTCTGTTTGTCGCCCAATGCAATGGTAACAAATTCGTCGCCGCCAATTCGGGCAGCTAAATCAAGGTTCAGTTCATAGTGGGAAAGCCTTAATGCGACCTCTTTAAGGCAGGAGTCACCCAGAGGGTGGCCGTACACGTCGTTTATGGCTTTAAAACTGTCGAGGTCAAGCAGGAATATTCCGCCTACCTCGCCGTTTTTAAGGTAGTGATTCATTCTATCTTCAAACGCATTGCGATTGCTTAGTTGTGTGATGTGGTCATGGCTTGCAATATAATCTGCTTTTTGCTTGGCTTTTTCTTGCTTGCGCAGAAAATGAAGCAGAATAAAAATTACAACTGTAGACATCACAATAAAGCCTATAATTAAGATTAGCGCAATAGGGTTAGAGTCGAACAGGCTGTTGTTTTTGTTTATTGCTATGTGAGGAAAGTGAAACAAATGCGTTTGGATATTGTATTCTCTTGCGATGCTGTAGTCGTACATCCAAACATTTAGATTATCGGTATCGGTTTTAATTGGCAAATCATCAACAGGTACGCCATTTAAAATTGCAAGGGCAATTTTGCCAGCCTCATAGCCTTGGTTTCTGCTTTCCGCAACCTTGCCGCCTAAAAATCCATTGCCTACGTTGACCGAAACAAGCGCAAATACTGGTCGCTTGTTATCAGGGGAAAGAGCGTATCCAAGGTCTTCTTCGGTGAAATATCTTCCCGTTTTGCCTTGATAATACGTGCCCCACAAAACAAGCGTATCTTCACCAAAGGATTCAATCTTTTCGCAAATTTGCACTAAAGGAATATCTTCGTTATATGTGACGTTAACCCTATTTTCATACGGTTTTATTTTTTCTTTAATTATATCGTGCCATAAACGTCCAGAAGATAAATAATCGTTAACAACGTAGATATTTTTGGTTTGTGGATATATTTTCAGCATATCGTCAACAGTTTCGGTAACAGATATCTCTTCGGTTACACCTGTCATTGGGCCGTGAAAGTCCGCAACCATATCTGGAGTAAAATTGTTGACGCCACAAAAAACCACAGGCGTGTCTTTAAAAAGCTTGTGATAATATCTTTTGATATAATTAAAAGCGATGTTGTCAGATACAATGATAATGTCAGGACTTCTTGCAAGAAAAACAGAGCGTATTTGATGAGTCATCAAATCATACTGACCTTCAGCATTTGAGACTCTTCGCAGATTGAGCGGAAAATTATAGTAAACCGTGTTGTCGTTTGCAAGTGCGTCGTTTATACCACTAACAATGCCACTTTCCCAAAGTGAGTCGGAGTTGTACGAAGATATATGTAGCACTGTTTTTTCACCGCCTATGTGCGGAACATTGTCTGCAATAATTTCGTCAAAAGTGCCATCGCTAATCATTTCAGCATAAACATTTGCTAGTTTTGGCACTAGCTCTTTGTGCTCCTTGTTGACATATGTGTAGGTTTTGAGATTTTCAAGCTCGCGGTATTCTATAACGCCATTTGGCAAAGGTTTGTGACATAAAGCGGGCAATGGTGCAACCGCAACGTCAAGCTCTCCATTTTGCAAACTTTCAAACAGTAGTTCATAATTGTCGTATTTAGTGATATTAACGCCAATTTGCAGAAGTTTTTGTTCGACATTTATGGTGTTGTTACTGCACCCCACTTTAAGGCCTTTTAAATCAGCCCAGCCATTTATTGGCTTTGTAAAGCCATCTTTCGTGTAAGCCATTGATTTGACGCTTGAAATCGGTACAGGAATCATGAGTAAATTGTTGTACGCATTTTCTAGGCCATCAACTTGTGTTGCAAGTACAGCATTTTCCCCGTTATCAACTGATGTCACGGCTGTTTTCATGCCCATGTTAGAAACAACAATGTTTATGCCAAGCCTTTTGAAAGCCGTGTAAACCATTCTCTCAAGAATAAGTGACTCATCTTCGCCGACAGCTACTCTTACGGTTTTATCAATTGTTGCACCAAAAGCTTTAGTAGTATGTAAAGATGCTGGATTAATCAACATCAATAATATTGCAACCATTGTGCAAATTATTTTTTTAGGCATAAAAACCTCCAAGACACATATTTCTAATTATACCATAAAATTAGAAAAAAAGCATAATATTTTGAAGAATGTCCAACTTTATATTAACATCCGAATGTTAGAAAAAACCTCGAAAAAACTAAAGCCGCGCACCATTTTTTGTAGTACGCGGCTTTAGTTTGAAGATAAAATCAACAGATGTCTTAATGCTAAGATAAGTAGCATGCTATCTGGTAAATATCACTACTTTTTCGACTTCGCAACGCTCACCTGAATCGTTGATTGAGGTTACGACGAAGCGGTTTTTACCTGGATTTAATGCGGTTTCAAAAGTCCATTTGCCGTTCTCGTGTTGCGCAGGAAAATCGTTTACAAAAACCTTTACTGCATACGGGTCATCTTTATTTCCTGTATGAATTAGTCCGCGAATTGTGAGATTTGGCAAGTTAGTCTCCCGCGGGCAATTTAATACGCGCAAGATTGGGTTTACAATGGTGCAATTAATTTGCACCGAAATTTGCGTGTTTGTGCCTGCGCTACCAGCGGCAACAATTGTAATCGTATTTTCGCCAGAATCAAGAGCAACTTCTTGACGCCAGTTTGTGCCGGTCATGGTTGCACGCTGGTTGTTCACCAAAACAACGGGTATTCCGCTATTATCGTCATCACGGACGCTTCCTGTCAAAACAACGTAAGAGTCAGCGCAAGTATCGGGGTATTCTTCAAGCTCAATTTCTGGCGCACTGCTTGTATAAATCACAGGTACAACATGTGTAGCCACTTTGTCTGCTAGGTTTTTAGCTATAATCAAAACTTCGTTGTAACCATCTTTAATGGTTGCGCTGTAGTTGAAGACGCCGCCTTTTTTTAGCATCATCTTTTCGCCATTGATAAACACCAAAGGACTGGAATCGTTGGCGTCGGTAACAGCACCCACAACTTTGTAGATATTTTTTTTGTTTGTATGCTCTGTTCTTGTGATTGAGATTGAAGGTGAGCCATATACAAAGTAAAAAGTTTTATCAATAGAGAATCGTTGAGACCCGACAAAAATTCCAAAAGATACTTTGTTTGCACCGGCCTTGAGCTTTAAGCGAGTGGAAAATCTGCCGCCACGAACGGGAACATCAGAGTCTTCAACTTTAAGCGACGATGCGTGACCTGTTGAAGTTGTAATGGTTCCCGATAGGGTTGGGGTAGGGGAATCGAATGTGTACGAATCAATATCAAAGAAAACTTCAGGGGCAGCATCGTTAAAAAACACTGTCACAGATTCCTTTGTGATTTGCTTGGCAGAATTTTGTACTGTAACAATAAATTCGTTGTTGCCAGGCTTTAGCTTCGCTGTAAGCTTCCAGTTGCCTTCTTCGTCGGGGGAGATTGGGTGACCGTTAATTCTAAGGTCGCTGGAGTTAGCCGACGAAGAATCGTCGTCGGCTTCACTGTCTTGCCTAGAAAAATTGGAAACTAACGAGGCTGTATTTGGGTCGGATATTCTGCCCGCGATTGTAAAAACTTCCTTGTATGTGAGTACAGGAGCGGGATTAATACTAATTTTTAGCGGTAACACACCACAAAACACCTTAATTTGCTGGTAGGTGTTCTGAAGCAGGTCGTTGGTGGCCGCAACTAGCACTGTGTTTTCGCCTTCCTCAAGATTAACAGAGGTTAGCCACTTTTCACTTCTGATAGCAAGTTCTTTTTGGTTTACAAAAAGTCGCGGATTTACTTTGGGAATATCCTTGATAGTTCCGCTGACGACTATTGTTCTTTTTGTGGTCAAGGTTGGACAAACGTTAACAACAACAACAGGTGGTCTGTCGTTGTTTTCCATTTTTTCAGCAACATAGGGCTTTTGCTTATAAGGAAATGGTACAATACCCATACTAAAACTCCTGTCATAAAATAATTTCAATTTTTTTATTTATATAAATCTAATTCTATAGTACATAAGTTTTATTGTCAATGTTGTGACTGTAAATATATCTCATGTATTTTTGGGAGTATTCAATAAAACACGTAAATAAAGCCACATATTGCAACAAAACAAGTTTTTTGATATACTAAAAGCGATTAAATTTATGGAAGAGGGAATTGGTATGCGACTGTTGACACTTTTAAAAGATGAAAAGCAAATTATATGTGTTCTCGATAAAACTGGGGAAAAATGTATAGACATTGCAACTGTGGGGCTTGGCAGCTTATATAGCAATATGAATGAGCTGATTTTGAACGGGGCAGACAAAGATTTTGCAATTTTGCGAGAGATAAGCCAAAAGGAAAGCGCAAGCGGCTTGGATTTTGCGAATGCAACAATTTTGTCGCCAATACCGAGACCTGTGCACGACATCATTTGCCTTGGAATGAACTACAGCGAGCACGCTGCCGAATTTGGCAGAGAAACTCCCGATGTGCCAGTGTTTTTTTCAAAGCGCGCGGCAATGACGAGCGGATATAACGGCAAAATTGACGGGCATCTTGATGTTGACGAGCAGTTTGATTATGAGGTTGAGCTTGCCGTGATAATAGGGAGCAAGTGCAGTAAAATTGCCGAAAGCGAGGTTGAAAGCCGAATTTTTGGCTACACAGTATTCAACGATTTTAGCTCAAGACGTTTGCAAAACCTGCATAAGCAGTGGTTTCTCGGCAAGAGCGGAGACACTTGCGCATCAATGGGGCCTTGGATTGTGACCAAAGATGAGCTGCCTATGCCATTCGAGGTGAATTTGTGCTCAAGGGTTAACGGTGAGATTAGGCAAAGCTCAAATACAGGCCTGCTTGTACACAGTATACCTAAAGTAATCGCATTGTTATCGCAAACAATCACGCTTGAAGCTGGCGACATCATTGCAACTGGCACGCCATCTGGCGTTGGCATGGGCTACAAGCCACCACGCTTCTTAAAAAGCGGCGACGTTGTAGAGTGCGAAATTGAGCGAGTTGGATTACTTAGAAACACTATCTCGTAGAATAAATCTGTACAGTAAAACAAATATCAACAGCGAAACCGTTGCGCCCATTGTCACGTCAGAAGCGAAGTGCGCGCCGATTATTATACGGCTTGTGGCAACCATGCCAACATATAAAATGGAGATAAAACTCAAAAGTTTCTGCTTATTTTTTAGGTTATCGAACACAAGCGGCAGCAACGTTATTATAAAAATTGTTGTGGCGCTTGCTGTATGACCAGACGGAAACGATGACGGGTCGTGGAAAACACCTGCGAATTTATCATATTGGGGAAGATACCAATGCGAAAAAGATTCAAAACTTGGTGTCATTTCCCGAAAGCGAGCACGTCCCCAAATTGGCTTGATAACGTTGATTACAAGGGTTGACAGCACACTAAACCAGGCACCGACACTTGCCACTTTGCGAAAAATATCCCTTTTTGTGGGCGTGATTTTTCTGACCTTAGAAGAAAAATATCCACCTAGAACAATGGAGCTTGTGATAATTGCAACGTGTGCGATACCAAAGCCGTCTGTGATGTAGTGAAGTGGCTCAACTGCCGCCTCTACACACCATATAAAAAAGAAGGCAGCACACAGACATTTTAGCAAAATATT
>JAVBKH010000183.1:0-4468 GCA_031554155.1 Oscillospiraceae bacterium | reverse complement strand
TCTTCCAATACTTGCCAAGATGGCGGTGCCACAAAAACGAGCGTAGCCTCTGGGTAAAGTAGCTTCACCTGCAAAGCGCCGTTGACCTCAATCTTCAAAATGACGTTTCTACCCGACGATAAAATCTCCTGTACGCCTTTTTTAGGTGTACCATAATAGTTGCCGTTATAATCGGCATATTCAAGCATTTCGCCTCGCGCGGCAAGCTCTCCGAACTCCTCGCTCGAGATGAAATAATAGTCTTTACCATGCTCCTCGCAGTCACGCTTTAGCCTTGTTGTTGCAGAAATTGAGCGCACGCACTTTGCTGATGTCGGCATAAATTTATCAAGCACAGCGTCCTTGCCCACACCAGAGGGGCCAGAAACTACGATTAAAAGTCCTTTTTCAGTCATCGTCCACCTCGTCTCCCTCGTCAAGACGGTTTGCAACAGTCTCGGGCTGAACAGCCGAGAGTATTACATGGTCGGAATCAGTGATAATCACAGCGCGTGTGCGGCGGCCGTAGGTTGCGTCAATCAACATGCCCTTTTCCCGCGCATCCTGCACAATTCTCTTGATTGGCGCAGATTCTGGGCTTACAATCGCAATCAAACGATTAGCCGAAACCATGTTGCCAAACCCGATGTTTATCAGCTTCAAAAAATATTCTCCCCTTAAAACGTCCTATTCTATGTTCTGAATCTGCTCTCTTATTTTTTCAATTTCACTTTTTATGTCCACGACTATGCGCGCAATCTCAATGTCCTGCGCTTTTGAGCCAATTGTGTTTGTCTCGCGGTTAAGCTCTTGGATTAGAAAATCCAACTTGCGGCCAGACGCATCTTTCCCCGCCAAAATCGTGCGAAACTGCTCGATGTGGCTGCCAAGTCTAACAGTTTCCTCTGCGACGGCAATTTTTTCGGAAAATATTGCGGCCTCTGTCAAGATTCGCGATTCGTCGAGCTGCCTATTCTCCAGAACCTCTGTGATTTTCGCTGTAAGCCTTGCGCGATAATCCTCTACCGTTTTTGGCGAAAGTTCCTCAACTCGCTTTACAAACCCCTCGATTGCGCTCAATCTATCAAGCATATCTTGCTTTAGCCGCTCGCCTTCGACTTTGCGCATAGCGATGAACTTTTCAAGCGCTTGCTCGGCGACCTCGCGCACAGAAGTCCAGATAGCGTCCTCGTCGTCCTCGGTTTTGCGCACGACGAAAATATCGCTGAAACGGGAAAGGCTTGTCAACGTCACATCGTCCTTTAACTTTAGCTCGTCGCCAAGTGAGCGGAGCGCCGTCAAATAAGACTGAGCAAGAGAATGGTTAATTTCCACCTGCGTGTTTGTGCCGTCAACCGTCAGTATTGTAAGCGATAAATCAATCTTGCCCCGCGTGGCCTTGGCATAGACAAGATTTTTGAGCTTATCTTCCAAATAAGCGTAAGAACGGGAGATTCTAGGCGAAAATTCGAAGAAACGGTGATTGACTGATTTTATCTCGACTGCAATGTCTCTTCCGTCAATAAGTTGCTGTGCTCTACCGTAGCCTGTCATGCTATTTGCCATAAGCCGCTCCAATCATTAGATATACAGTTATTCAATTTTATAGTATATCTTATATTCCCTATATTTGTCAAGAAAACAAACACTTTCCTATATTAAAAAAATGTGGTATAATAGTACATTGATTTTTTTGAATAATTAAAGGGGATAAATATATGGCCGACAGGCGGGAAAATATACGGAATTTTTGCATTATAGCACACATTGACCACGGAAAGTCCACCCTTGCCGACCGTTTGCTTGAGCAAACCTCAACTGTTGCAATGCGCGACATGGAGAACCAGTTGCTCGACAACATGGACATTGAACGGGAGCGCGGCATTACGATTAAAGCGCGAGCTGTAATGCTAGGATACAAAGCCAAGGACGGGTGCTTGTATCAGCTTAATTTAATCGACACACCTGGCCACGTGGACTTCAACTACGAGGTCTCGCGGTCGCTTGCAGCGTGTGAGGGCGCAATTCTCGTGGTGGACGCGTCGCAGGGCATTGAAGCGCAAACCCTCGCCAACACTTACCTTGCAATTGAGCATGACCTTGAGGTTTTGCCTGTAATAAACAAGATTGATTTGCCTTCCGCCGACCCCATGCGCGTTGCCCACGAGGTGGAGGACATCATAGGCATACCATGCCTTGACGCTCCGCAAATTTCCGCCAAGAACGGCATAAACATCGAGGCCGTTCTCGAAATGGTCGTGCGGGACATTCCGCCGCCCAAAGGCGACGAGGACGCACCCCTTCGCGCTTTGATTTTTGATTCATACTACGACACATATCGCGGAGTAATCGTGTATATTCGAGTTATTGACGGCGTTGTAAAGGCAGGCACAAAAATAAAAATGATGCAGGCAGGCACAGAATTTGACGTTGTTGAGGTTGGATTCATGGGCGCGACAAGCCTTGTTCCCGCACCTGAACTTTTTGCAGGTCAAGTCGGTTACATCGCCGCAAGCATCAAAAACGTTAAGGATACCCAAGTCGGCGACACCGTCACCGACTCTAATCGCCCCGCACAAAAAGCCCTTGAAGGCTACAGACAAGCGATGCCAATGGTGTTTTCTGGTATATATCCGCAAGATGGTTCTCGTTACGCTGACTTGCGCGATGCACTAGAAAAACTACAGCTAAACGACGCTTCTCTAAGCTTTGACCCCGAAACTTCCGTCGCGCTAGGATTTGGCTTTCGTTGCGGATTTCTCGGTCTTTTGCACATGGAAATTATCAGCGAGCGACTGGAGCGGGAATACAACTTTGATATTATCGCCACCGCGCCAAGTGTTATCTACAAGCTGACCATGACAAACGGCGAAGTCGTCACCATTGACAACCCCACAAACTACCCCGACCCCGCAAACATTCTCAAAGCACAAGAGCCTTTTGTCAAGGCCAGTATTTTCACGCCGTCCACATATATCGGCAGCATTATGGAGCTTTGCCAAAGCCGTCGTGGAATCTACAAGGACACAAAATACCTTGACGCAGAGCGGGTTGAGCTACACTATGAGCTGCCGTTAAACGAAATTGTCTACGACTTTTTTGATGCACTAAAATCCCGCACAAAGGGTTACGCAAGCTTTGACTACGAAATGGACGACTACCGCGACTCCAAGCTAGTCAAGCTCGATATTATGCTAAACGGAGACGTTGTTGACGCGCTTTCGTTCATTGTCCACGCGGAAAACGCCTACGCCAGAGCCAGAAGAATGGCCGAAAAACTCAAGGAGCACATTCCGCGGCAAATGTTCGAGGTGCCGATTCAAGCCGCAGTCGGCGGCAAAGTTATCGCCCGCGAGACTGTAAAAGCTTTGCGCAAGGACGTTCTCGCCAAGTGCTACGGCGGCGACATTACCCGCAAAAAGAAGCTGCTTGAAAAGCAAAAAGAAGGCAAAAAGAAAATGCGTCAGCTAGGCACAGTAGAAGTACCGCAGGAGGCTTTTACGGCTGTGTTGAAGCTTGACTAAATCTCTCGGAGGCAAGATGGAAGCAAAGAAATTTTCTGCCACATACCTCAAAGTTGAGGACAAAGAGGCAGGATATATTGAAATACCGTTCGACGTGGAAAAAGAATTTGGGGCAAAGCGTGTAAAGGTTGTTGCCTTGCTTGAGGGCGTAGAGTATAGAGGCTCGCTAGTCAGAATGGGAACAGAATGCCATATTTTAGGCATTCCTAAAGAAATTCGCCAAAAAATGGGCAAAGGCTTTGGCGAAACAATCTCCGTTGAGCTTACAGTAGACGAAGCGGAGCGAACCGTTAGCCTGCCCGATGATTTCAAAGATAAGCTTGAAGAAAACAAGAAGTCCCTTAGTTTTTTCAATTCCTTGTCATATACGAATCAAAGGAAATACACTCTCTGGATTGATTCGGCAAAAAAAGCCGAGACCAGAAGCAGCAGAATCATTGAAGCTGTAAAAATGCTTGAGGACGAAAAAGTAAAGTAACCCACTTCTGCAAAACGGAGGTCAACATGCAAAAATATATCGGCGTGTACGTTCATGTGCCGTTTTGCCTTAGCAAATGCCCTTACTGCGATTTTTATTCCGTCAAACTTGATGATGAGCTTGCCAAAGCTTATACTGACGCTGTCTGTCGCTCAATCTCCCAAGCAGAATGTGGCGGCAGAAGTGTTGATACTGTATATTTTGGTGGCGGTACGCCCGTTTTGTTGGGCGCAAAATATTTAGCGCAAATCTTAAAGGCAATCGACGAAAATTTTGTTATGACTGACCCCGAAGTCACAATTGAAGCCAATCCAGCAGCGATGCTCGGCCGTGAACTTGACAACCTGCGCGCCGCCGCCTTCAACCGAATCTCGTTCGGCGTGCAATCTTGCAACGACGCCGAGCTTTCAGCCTTGGGCAGACTCCACACCGCAGAAGAAGCAAAAGACTGCATTCTCGCCGCCAAAAAGGCAGGCTTTGAAAATAT
>JAVBKH010000149.1:0-2966 GCA_031554155.1 Oscillospiraceae bacterium | reverse complement strand
CGATTGACTTTGCCATATTTGATTTGATAAACTTGTGGCAAGCAAAGGAAAAAGGAGATAAAAGCCATGAAACAGACTAACAAAAAAAGCACAGCGTCCGTAAGCTATGGCCTTGGTGTTGCCAAGATTGTCGCAGGTGTTCCTGTTACGTTTCTTGGCCTTATCCTCGCCATAGGCGCAGGACTCGCAATCAGAAATTTCGTCTCAAAGCCATATGGGTTTCTGCTACTGCTTCTCGAATTTGGGTTGATTGCAGTTATATTCGTAGGTGTGCAATTAATAAAAAGTGGCATAACGAACTTGAAATTAGTTAACAATTACCAGAAAATTATGACTTGGATGCAATACAAAAACCGTGAAACAGTCCAAACACTTGCGCAGGTGACAAACCAAAGCCTAAGCGAGCTTGTACGGGACATTCGGCTCATGATAAAAAAGGAAATTTTCCCGAATGGCGATATTGATTTGCTTAGCTGCGAGTTTGTGATAGAGCGTGACGGCAAGCCTGCACCACTGCTCAAGGACGGCGACTTGATTCTTCAAGAAAGTGTTCGTCCATCGTTTTTGCCGTTTGTGGTTTTGCCCATCACATGGGGAATATATGCGCTATTCTTCGGGTTTTCAGCGTGGTATCATTTCGTTATTGCAGGCGTAATTTCGGTTGGATTTTTCGTGCTTGCTGTAGTAAAATCCAAGAAAATCAGCACAATCACCGAGAAAGCCTACAAAGGTGCGCCGATGCCAACACCCGCGCCAATCAAGACAGGTAACACCGACCTTGACGACCTGCTAAACGTTGCTATGAGCTATGTTAGTCAGTTAAATGAGCTTTCGCTTTCTATTTCTAATCCAAAGGTTAGCCTGCCAATTGGAGAGCTGCTCAATATTACGCGGCAAATATTTGCTTTTGTTGAGAAGCAGCCCGAAAAAATCCGCCAAATACGCCAGTTCATGAACTATTACCTGCCCACTACCATAAAGCTGCTCACAAGCTATCGCGAGCTTTCGCAGCAACCGCTCAAGGGCGACAACATCAACGAGGCCATGAGCAAAATTGAGGGGTCAATGGACGGAATTGTTGAGACATTCCGCCATGAATTGGACAATCTTTACAGCGACAAAACCGTGGATATCACGGTGGATATAGACGTAATGCTTGCTATGATGCGGCAACAGGGCATGACAGACGATTTTCAAGATAACAAGCAAGACGAGAAGTAAAGTGAGGTACGAGGGATATGGAAAAAAGCAACGAATTTAAACTGACATTAGCGCCTGAATTGGAGGTTCCTGTTGTAGAAGTTGAGCCTGCAAAGCCTGTTCAAGCGGGGGTTTCCGCGCCGATAAATAATTTGACCGAGACTGAAAAGGCTATGGTGCATGAATTTGCACAGAAAATAGATATCACAAACACGCACCAGATTTTGCAATACGGCAATTCTGCACAGAAAAAAATCTCCGACTTTTCCGAGAATGCGCTCTCAAATGTGCGCACAAAGGACATGGACGAGGTTGGCAAAATGCTGACCAATCTCGTGACAGAATTGCGCGGTTTTTCTCCCGAAGTTGAGCAAAAGGGCTTCATGGGATTGTTCAAGAAAACTGGCAATCAAATCGAAACCATGAAGGCAAAATATGGCACAGTTGAATCAAATATCAACAAGATTTGCGACTCGCTCGAAAGCCATCAAATGGTGCTTATCAAGGACATTGCGCTGCTTGATAAAATGTATGAGAAAAACCTCACCTATTTTAAAGAGCTAACCATGTACATTCTCGCAGGCCGCGAAAAGCTCGGCGAGATAATGAATGTTGAGCTGCCGAAGTTGCAGTCACAGGCCAAGGAATCGGGGAGGCCAGAGGACGCGCAAACTGCGAATTACCTTGCGGATATGGCCAATCGCTTCGACAAAAAGCTGTACGACCTTGATTTAACGCGCACAATTTCAGTGCAAATGGGTCCGCAAATCCGCCTTGTGCAAAGCACGAACAGCATTTTGGTCGAAAAAATCCAGACCTCACTTATGAACACGATTCCACTTTGGAAAAACCAGATGGTGCTAACGCTCGGCCTTGAACATTCCAAGGACGCGATAAAAGCGCAGCGCGAAGTGACAAACATCACAAACGAGCTGCTCCGCAAAAACGCCGATATGCTCAAAACCAACACCATCGAAGCCGCAAAAGAATCCGAGCGCGGCATAGTCGATATTGAGACACTTCGCCACACAAATCAGTCGCTAATTTCCACCCTTGACGAGGTGCTGAAGATTCAAGCCGAGGGCAGACAAAAACGCCGTGAAGCCGAGGGCGAGTTGCAGCGCATTGAAGGAGAGCTAAAAGCAAAACTGCTTGAATTGCGCGATATGCCGCGAGTTGCTCAATAAATTTGATGTAATCACTATATAATCTTAGTTGCAAAATAAATAGCGCGGACGCCGAATGTGGCGTCCGCGCTTCGTTATAATGAGCTTAAATCACACATTGAACCTAAATAAAACGATGTCACCGTCATGCATGACGTACTCCTTGCCCTCAAGTCGAACCAGACCTTTTTCCTTGGCTGCCTGCATTGTTCCGCAAGCCATTAGGTCGTTAAACGAGACGATTTCAGCGCGTATAAAGCCTTTTTCAAAGTCGGAATGGATTTTGCCCGCCGCTTGCGGCGCTTTAGTGCCCTTGGTTATTGTCCATGCGCGCACTTCGGGCTTGCCAGCGGTAAGGTAGCTTATTAGCCCCAAAAGTGCATAGCCTGCCTGGATTATGCGGTCAAGTCCAGATTCTGTGAGGTTAAGCTCGCCCAAAAACATGAGCTTGTCCTCAAGCGGCATGTCGGAGATTTCCTCCTCAATCTTGGCGCAAATGGGCAAAACCTCGGAGTGTTCGGCCTTAGCAATATCAAGCACTTCGTTGTAGTACTTGTTTTCCTCAAGTTTGCCGCTAAAATCTTTTTCGGAAAGATTGGC
>JAVBKH010000147.1:0-4366 GCA_031554155.1 Oscillospiraceae bacterium | reverse complement strand
ATAAATAAAGCAAAAAGCCTTGCTTCTAAAATGAAACGAGGCTTTTTTTATCGGATTTATTCTGATTTAGGAGTGACTTCCGTAGCAGGCTTGCTTGAGGAAGCGGGTTTGCTGCTGCCGCTCGCCTCGCTTGAGCTGCTTGAACTTGAGGGGCTACCATGGCGACCCGAACAAGTTTGCGGAATGCGGCTTTTTTTGTACCAACCAGTTGCAACAGGGCAACCAGGGGCGGCAAGGTTACCAGAAGCCGCGCAATAAGTCATAGAAACAACGTCGTCAGACTCCAAGAATTGCTTGTACTCTTGCTTTTCGCTTATGCCCTGCATAATGGTTTTCCACAAAACAGGAGGCGGATATGACAAGCCGCGATAGCCGATGGAGTTAACAACTGGCTGACGTGTGCCAGTGTTAGGGTTTACTTTCATTTCTTTGGGAATATCGTAGCCAAGCCAAACTTGGCACACATAATATGGCGTAATGCCTAGATACCATTGGTCGACGTCAGCGTCGGTAGTGCCTGTTTTGCCTGCGGTTGGCATTATTTTACCAAGGCTTGCGCTAGTACCTGTACCCACAGTGTTAACACGCTGTAATAGCTTGTTCATAACAACTGAGGTATCTTCGCCAATAACTTGACGAGCAGCGGTATTTGCTTGCAAAATCACTCTGCCGTTTGAATCTACAACTTTTGTGTAGGCGTAAGGTGGCGTGAACTTGCCCCCGTTTGCAAAAATTTGGTAACCGCCAGCCATTTCAAGCGGCGTAACACCGTAAGTCAGCGCGCCAATTGCCATTGGCGCAATGGCGTTGTCGCTAGCAGTGCCAGCATCGGTGACAACACCGTCCACAAGGCTGTGGAAATTGAGGTCATTTTTAAGGAAATCATAAGCATTCTTCGTGCCGACAACATTCATAACCTTGACAGCAACGGTGTTAACAGAGTTATTTATTGCGGTTTCAATGGTCATGTTGCCACGGAAACCAGCGTAGTGGTTTGTGGGCCACAAATGTGGAGGTGCGCCTGGAGGTGCGTCATTGATTGGGTGGTCGTCCACGATTGTTGACCATGTGACGCGGTTGTTGTCGATTGCAAGCGAGTATGTGGCAAGGGGCTTAATCGACGAACCAGGTTGCCGAACGGAATCCGTTGCGCGGCTTAAAACACGCGATTTGGTTTTTTCGCCGATACCACCGACGAGCGCGACAATCTTGCCATTAATGTCAGTGATGACGCATTCGGATTGTGGATACACAGCGTTGTTTACTTTCGGGAACATATCGGTGTTTAGGTAAATTTTTTCAAGATACGTCTGGATATCCATGTCAACGGTGGTGTAGACGTGATAACCGCCTTGATAGAGCATTTTTGTAGCTTCTTTTTCAGAAACTGAATACTTGTTCATTAAGCCGTCAATAACTTGGTTTACAACATAGTCGGTGAAATAGCTCCAGACCTTGGTTGTTTTTTCGTTGTTCTCAATAGTCTTAAAGTTGAGTTTTTCCTTTACTGCCTTGTCGTGTTCTTCTTGGGTAATCAAGTTTTGTTTAAGCATTTCATCGAGCACATGCTCTTGACGTTTTTTGTTGAACTCGGGATAAAGAAAGGGGTTATATTTCGTTGGATATTGAGTAATTCCTACGATTGAGGCACTTTCTGCGAGTGTAAGCTCACTTGCTGACTTGCCAAAATAGCTGTTTGCGGCAGCTTCAATGCCGTTTGTGCCGTTGCCGAAAGGAACAGTGTTGAGGTACGCCTCTAAAATCTGCTCCTGCGTGTATCGCTGCGAAAGATTGATTGCGCGAAAAATTTCGCGCACTTTGCGGTCGACACGGGTTTCCTTGTCGCCTGTAATATTCTTAATTAGCTGTTGCGTAATTGTGGAGCCGCCGCCAGATGTTGTGCCCTCAACAGGCATGAACATGCCGACAAAAGCACCGACTGTGCGCTTCCAGTCAACACCTTGATGTTCCCAGAAACGCTTGTCCTCTATTGCAACCTGCGCGTCTTTAGTATATTTTGTTATGCGGTTATAGTCCACCCAAATGCGGTTGTTATCGGGATTATATAGGCGCTGCATCTCTTGCTCTTTGCCGTCTTTGTCGTAGTAATAAATAATGGACGTGTAGCCAAGAGAGTATTCTTCAAGATTAATTTCTTCATCTGCGCCAATAAGCTGCAAAATATAAACGGTCAAAACTGACGCTACGATGCAGCCAGTAATTATACCGACCATGATTATTGTGGCCAAAAGTCTGCCAACCATTCCAAAAAGACCTTTGACTGCGTAACCCGCGATACGGGCGCCGCTTGGGGCTTGTTTCCTCTCGCTCATTCGAGTAAACTCCTCTTTCGTATGTAAAAAAAGACGTATATAAAATTTAACAAATACTAGTATAGCACATATTTTTAAAATTACATAAATTTTTTGAAAATATTCCATGCTTAAATTCTTACAATTTTGTATAAGCATTCCAAATACTGGCAAAGCTATTGACAAAAGCATATACTGCATAAGCTTAGCTTGGAGATGATACCGTGTTTGACCAACGTTTTTTGTGGACCAGTGCGGCAGTTATGGTAGTTGCCGCCTTATCGTTTTTTTTGTCACAACCAAAAGAACCTCCCGAAATTGCGCAAATAGTCGAAAGTGTTTCGGGGATTGAACGCGAAGCTGCGTCAACTTCTCGAACAGAAACCGAGTACAGCTATATTTTAAAAGAGCATAACGGCCGAGTAGCGGTTTACGCGGCAGGCGAAGACGAACCACAACTTGTGCTCGACGTTCCTGTGAAATACTTGCCCGACTACGACCGCTCACAAATGGCCATTGGCATTCCAGTTAAAAACTACGACGAACTTGTGGCGTTGATTGAAGATTATACAAGCTAACAAAAAAAGACTTGCTTTTAAGGCAAGTCTTTTTCGATGTGACTATTATATTATAGAAATAAAGCTTTTGGCAGTGGCCTTAATTAAGTTGCAAATGTCGTCGGGCAGGCTACCGCTTTCAAGGTCGTGGTCTGCGACGTTGCCGTCAAGTCTCACGCGCACCTTGCCGCTGTCAAGCATCAAGAAACCTTCATTTTCGCTGTCAACAAAGTCTTCTTCGCAGCTAAACAGCGTAAATTTATCCTTGTATGGTGCGGAGGAGTAAGGGCAGAAAGTCTCACAGTTGCCACATTCGTTGCACATTAAGTCCACATGAACAATTTGCGGACGACCACCTATCACCACCACAACATTGGCTCTGTTGGGGCAAACATCTGCGCAAATTCCACAAGCGGTGGAACATTCAAGGCAGCGGACATCTTCGGTTGTGGCAAGGTCGGGGAACAAAATCCCTTTTTTCGAGAGCGGAATGCTCAAGTCAGCGTTGAGATTTAGCTTGGCGTATTTGTCAACTTGTGTGCTTGCAATGGCTTTTGCGGCTTTTGTTGCGTCAGCAATGGCTTCAACAACTGTTGCAGGGCCGCGCATAGCGTCGCCGATTACATACACGCCTGTCAAGTTTGTCTCAAGGGTCTCGGCGTTCACATCGGCTTTGCCCTTGGCGTCGGTCTTGATGTTGTTTTTGCTGTAGAAATCGGTATCCACAAGCTCACCAATTGCAGATATAACTGTATCTGCTGCGACTTCGACAGTTTCATCAGTTGCAACAGGGCTTCTGCGGCCAGATGCATCGGGCTTGCCAAGCTCCATTTTGGTGCATTTTAGCTTGCCGTCCTTTACGCCAATTGGCGCAAGTAGCTCACAAAATTCCACGCCGTCCTCAATTGCCAGTGCCAGTTCTTCTTCGTCGGCAGGCATGTAGCGTTTGCTGCGGCGATAAACTAGCGACACCTCTTCAACACCACCTGCGCGTTTTGCGGCTCTTGCAGCGTCCATGGCGGTGTTGCCGCCGCCGATGATAACAACGTTTTTGCCTAGATTTACTTCGCTTGGATTGTTCTTGAGCTTGTCAAGGAATTCGATGACGTTCAAAGTTTCGCCGTATTCAAGGCCAAGCTTACCTGCTTTCCATGCGCCTGTGGCGACGATTACATGTGCAAAGCCTTTTTCGCGGAGCTGCTCAATTGAGGCGACTTCGCAGCCTGTTACAATTTCTACGCCGAGAGCTTTAATAAGCTCAATGTCCTTGTCAATAGCGGAATCATCAATTCTAAATGCGGGAATAACCTGCTTCACAATGCCGCCAAGGCTATCGCGCTTCTCGAATATTGTTACAGCAAATCCAGACTTGGCAAGGAAGTACGCCGCCGAAGTGCCTGCCGCGCCGCCGCCGATAATGCCCACCTTTTGGCCATTTGCCTGCGGCTTTTTCACCTCGGAAATCAGCGCATCAAAGCCTTTTTCCGCGGCTTCAAG
>JAVBKH010000003.1:0-2916 GCA_031554155.1 Oscillospiraceae bacterium | reverse complement strand
GCCTTTGACCGCACCGACAAGTACAAGCATATTAAAAATAAGTTCGCCGATATATGCCCAAACCTGCGTTACAACGCTGCCCGACACAAGGCCGGGCTCGTTACTGCTCACAACTGCACTGAAAATCAAAAGAGCTAGAACAATAACTGCGCCCTCCATGCAAACGCCTATATATGACTTGATGAACGCTTTGCCGTGTATGCTCGTACCCTCACCCGCAAAGCTTGATAGCGGAATTGGCGCAAGTGCCGTGTACATATACAAACGAAAAAATCTGCCGTAAACTGTCAGAATCATCACAAATGAAAGCACCGTTATAAACAGACTGCCTATAATAGTGACGAGCCATAGCGGTATACTTTGAAAAAATCCGACCTCAACTATTGCGGTTTTGATTTCATCGGGCAAAGCGGCGTTTGCGCCTGTCACGCCGCCCATATATGCCGTCATGTTCTGGATAACGCCGCCGCAAATTTCAAATATGGTTGTCATAATATTCATACTGTAAGTAATTGCGGTTTTAGCTGCAACAAAGCGGATAAAGTGCCTTAGCGCGTGTTCTGGTCGCTGAAAATCCTTAAAGCTTGCGACACTTCCGAAAATGCCGATAGCCGTAAACAGCACTAGCAATCCGTAGCCGATAGCCTTTAAGCTGCCGTTAATTCCGACAACAATATTCCAAATCTCACCGCCCTTAAAGGTTTCTGGCGATGTGCCGATTAGCTGCCAAATTTCCGCAAGCTTGTTGTTCCAAGTATCAAGTGCGTTGATTAGGTTTTCTACAATCCAGTTGTTATCTATGTGGACTCACCTCCATGTGGTACGAAAAAAAGCGCCCTTGTGAGGACGCTTTTGAATGTTAGAATATTTTACAATGTGATTAATTTGTGTTTGTTGCGAGCGAAGTAAATGCTTATTATCTATTGAAACATTACTTATAGATTTTATTAATTATTCGCAGACAACCGTCAAGATGTAACATTTGGTGTCTTGAAAAAGGCATTAATAACAAACCAGCATATGATTTTTTACACCAATAGTCTACAAGCCAAAAGGCATTTTCATCAGTTGATACCGAGTTTGACTTTAATAATTCTGTTTTTCTGTTTTCTGATACCTTTACTTTTGAATCTTCATAACTCATGTTTTGAATTATTGTATTTGTATTGGCTAAAACAACAGCAGTATAGCTCCTAAGCTGACTTATATCTAACATTTTACTAAATTCTATTAATTTATCACGAGTTACTTCATTGCCTGTTGTAATGAGGGGGGAATTTAACAGCCTGTCAAACTTTTCAGTAAAAAACAACTGTGCTTTTCCTGCAATTAAGGTATTTGATGTAATATCTTCAATCCGTGTCAGGTGATATAGATAGTATGCAATCGTTTCATCGTTAGCGAAAGGCATTTTGCAAAAATCTTCATCCTTGCAAACAGCAAAGATATAATCATATATTGCAGATAATTCTTCTCTAAGAGCAAGTAAATTTTGCTTACCCATTTCAAACGAGCCACTTTTCTTTATGTTATCTTGAAACAACTTAAAAAGGTCTGACCGCTCCTGTTTCGTTTTCATACAAGCACCTCCTATAACTGGTTCTTTGTACAAAATATAAATTTTCTGCGTCTGCATTATAAAAGCGCTAATTTATTAAAATTCTAAATTCATTGTACACCTTTCCTAATTCTAAATCAAGCCCTATAAAATCATATCCAGAATGTCTTTAGCAAAGGCGATTACCACACCGCCGAAAAAAGTCATAAAGCCGTTGGCGCGCTGGCCGGGGTCGTGACTTTTGAGCGCCAAACCGATTTGTACGATTCCAAAGCCAAGCAAAATTACACCTACCGCGCGGATTGCCGCAAACACAAAGTCACTCAACTTGTTTATGCTGCCCAACGGGTCGCCTGCGGCAAATGTTGTAAATGATAGCGAAAATACCAGTATCGCCGCAAGGCACACACAAATATATTGTCGCTTAATCGATTTACCCTGTACGTCAAGCCTCGTGGCTTGGCGCGGGATTTTTTCTTTTGTTATCATCTGGCTTCCCTCCATTTATGACAGTAATGTCAATATCGTTTAAGTCGTCTGCATCTATGGATAAATCTAGCTGTTCATAAGAAATCTGACGTATATACGGATTTGCGCCGCCGTCCTGCGTTAGCACAATATTCTTGTGGCGCATGAGGTCAAACTTTTTATCAAGTACAGCGCGTTCGCCTCGAATGAAAAGCAAGGCATTTTCGTTATCGAGTAGACGCACCTCGTCTGGAGTTAAAAGCTCGCGACCCGCGTTCTGGAAATTCTCGCTTGTGCTGCCGTTTCGCCCTTTTGTAATGCCTCTAGTGCGCGTGTCAATGGTCGCCTTGCCCAGTAGCTTTGATATGTATTCGTGAGTACTTTGCTCGTTACCGCCAAGATACAAAAGCGTGTCGCAATTGCCCGTGACATTCTCCCAAGTCTTTTCAAACAAAGCCTTTAACTGCGCCATATTTTGTATGATTATTGATACCGAAATCTCGCGGCTTCGCATGGTGCTGTGAACACGTTCAAATTCGTCTGGTAAGGCAACGTTAGCAAATTCGTCAGCGATTATGCGAACATGAACAGGCAACGCGCCGCCGTATTTGTAGTCAGCGGCATAATATAGCTGTTGAAATGCTTGTGTATACAACATACCAACAAGGTAATTGAAACTGCTGTCATTGTCTGGGATAACACAGAAAATTGCTCGTTTGCGCTCGCCCATGCTTTGTAAATCCATATCATCACGGCGTGTGATTCGCGCAACATCTGGCAAATGAAAAGCCGCAAGCCTTACCGCCGCCGAAATTAGTATGCTTTTTGCGGTTTTACCTGCGGCCTGTTTAAAGACTTTATAAAAACCCACGGCTATATGCTCTGGCTCG
>JAVBKH010000098.1:0-7053 GCA_031554155.1 Oscillospiraceae bacterium | reverse complement strand
GGCTGCATAGGTTGGTGAATCTGCTGCGAATATTGCGGCGGTTGATATTGCGGCGGGTTTGCGGGATTTTGGTATTGCGGGGGAGGTGGAGGCGGTGCATAATTTGCGCCGTTTACAGGTGGCTGCTGATACTGCTGATATGGCGTGGGTGGCGGCGCAGGTTGCCAATTTTGGTTGGGAGGCAACTGCGGATTGTAGTAATTTTCTTGCGGATTCCATTCCTGCACTGGGGCTGCATCGCGAAGAATAAACAAGAAAATTGACGGCATAAACGAAAAAATTACCGATAGAACAGTCCAAGTTGTTGAGCTGGCAGGCCTATAAAGCTTGTAAATTTTGTTGAGCGCAATTATCATTACAACGTACAACGCAATCGAAGCAAGCGAGCTAATCCTGCTCAAACCAAGCGACACAACTCCAAAGTGAGTAAGGCCAGGCATTTGGCTAAGGTCTCCACCGAAGTTAAATCTAAAATAATCAAAATTCCGTGCTATCGTTGCAATATACGCCCCACTAGCAACAATGTTTAGCAGCCATGCACCAAGCATACCGAAAAGCAAAATGTGGCGAAAAACCGATTTAGCCCCTTTTTTCTCGGCTATGTCATCTGCAATTGACCCAATTCTATATGTACCAACCACGGGAATCCAAGCAAGTCCCGCGCCGCTCATGCCACGATTTATCGCAATATTATAAAGTCCAATCGAGCGAAAAATATAAAACACAAGATTAATCACCGAAACTATTACGACAAAAATTCCTATAATTGCAACGGCAAGCATTATGCCGCCTGCGACCTGTGGGTCGCCGAAAAAGCTGAAATCATCATATCCGTTAAAACCTCTGAAATTCCCCATACTATTGCCTCCTAAAATGAAGATAACCAGAGTATACCATATTCAATTGTCATTTTACAGTCTTGCAAAAAAAATTAATATTGCGGTAAAGGGCTTGAAATATTATTCATGTAATGATATAATTTCCTAGCATATATGCTTCTGTGGCTCAGTTGGTAGAGCAACGCATTCGTAATGAGTAGGTAGAAACTGGCGTAATCATGCATAAACCCGCATGAATATAGTGTTTTATCCTTTTTAAATTGTCAAATATATCTCGTTTGGTGTTTATTTGGTGTTTATAGTCAAATAATGAGCTTGTTGGCTCGTAATTTGCTACTGTGGCTCAATGGCAGAGCAGTTCACTCGTAATGAACAGGTTGTCGGTTCGATTCCGACCAGTAGCTCCAATAATAGCAAAGTCCCCGCTTGTTCAAGCGGGGACTTTTTCATGTTCTAAAGCAACCAATATGTGTCTCCTGCCCATTTTTTCTATGCAGTCGAAGTTTTATCTAAATTGGCAGGCTTTGGAGATATTATATCTGCAAACTTCTCAGCCACCAGTGCCGCTTTTTCGTCCGCCGAGGCTATAACGTGGGCGTAAATATTAGCTGTGGTACTGACCTGAGCATGTCCCAAGCGTCGTGATACCACAACCAACGGTGTACCGTCGGCAATCATTAAGCTGGCGTAGGTGTGTCGGAGGCTATGAACGCAAACTGGCGGTAGCCCGTTTCGCTTAACAAAGACTGAAAACCACTTTGTAAGGCTGTCTGGATGTAGCGGTGCGCCAATATCCGTGGTAAATATACGCCCATCCTTATCTCGCCATTGATCGCCGCATGCTTTGCGCTGCGTGTCCTGCCACGTTTGGTACTCTCGTAGCATTAAGAATGCGGAGCGCGAGAGTTTCAGCGGACGGGTAGATGTCTTGTTTTTAGGCGTATCTGTGTAAACTCCTGTGCCAGCCACATAGGAAGATGTCTGGTTAATGGTAATAGTCTCATTTGCGAAATCCACATCACACCAACGCAGCCCTAGAAGTTCACCTCGGCGTAGACCAGAGAGTAAATCAAAGGTAATCATTGCCCGGTATTTTATAGGTTCATCGTGAAGTAGCATAAGCAATCTGCGAGCATCAGCCTCATCAAGATGTAACGCTTCTGCTTGCTGCATTTTTGGCAATTCAGCATTGACAGCTGGATTGTAGGGTATATAACCCCATTTGACTGCTTTACCAAGGCAGGAGCTAATAACTCGATGATAGGTCCGCACAGTGCTTGGCGAAAGACGTCTATCAGCTTCCTCGAGACTGAATACATTTGTGAGCTTCATATCAAGTGCTTTGCTAATAGCTGCCGCACTGACCTTATTAATCCGTTCGCCCTTGATTGCAGAGCGCACCGAGCACTCTGCTAAACCCGCACGCGCGGCAAAGGACGTGCGCGATAGTTTGTTCTCCTTAATTGTTGCCAACAAATCAATCTTGCAAGTGTATCGCACATCTGCTCTTATTCCGACCTCTTCAAGATTAGCATAAAAAGTATTGAGATGTCCTGTGCGAAGTTCTTTCAACTTTATGTGCCCAATCGCCTGATAAATACGGTCAAGTCTTTTGACATATTCGGAATATGTCTTTGTCTTCAGCTGCTTTCGCGCAAAGTCTTTTAACCATTTTTCTGCAAAATCTTGAAACCTCATGTTGCAATCTTGAGAAGTACCTGCTCGAACTTGTTCTTCAAACAAAACTGTTTGACGCGCCAGCTCCTTTTCAACTTGTTTAGCGGTCATGTTATCTGGTGGAGTCCATGTCATGCTCTGCCGAATCTGCTTTCCAGTTAAATCGTAACCCTTAGAGACAACAATGCGGTAACTATCACCTCTTTTTTGAATTGTTGCCATTCTTATACCTCCAGTCATCTTGTTTTATTTTACAACTATCAAAAGTTTTTTATCGGAATTTACTGAATTAACTTTGTTCATCCTTCATTTAAGAGATTCTTCTTCATCGTCTATATTGTCAATTGAACCAGAATCAATAGCTTCTCTAGCATCTAACCGACCTTGAATGAAGTCGACCAAATTTTTATCGCTTGCCTGCGGCATTGATTTGTGTAACAATTCTGGATTAGCTCGTTCAATTATTTCTAATGGTTGACCCTTAATTGCACCCAAAACCTGAATTTCCAATATCTTTTCTATGTGGCCACTTACTTCTAGCGTTCTATCAGATATTTGAGATGTAATTGCGGTTAGTCTCCGAACAAACGCAGTTGCATTTTTTGAACCTGCAACGAGTGCTAAAAGAAGAGGCTGTCCATCAAAGAGCATATCAGTTTCTGCACCAAGGCACTTGAAGCTAGGATAACTTTCTCTCAGCTCTGAAATTAGCCCTGCGGCAAAAGAATCAATGCTTGGTAGTAAGCTGATTATAGTAGAGTAGGCATCCAGCGTTTGCAAACCGTATGGGTAAGTTCTGGCAGATAAAATCATTTCTTCCACGAATGATTTTATATCATTAACGCTTTGTGTTGCATCAGTGGGAACCGCGACAGGCCAAGAAGAGCGACCGCTTTTTTCTTCTGTAATGCCTAATAAATAATCAGCAGATACTTTGTAGTATTCGCAGATTTTCATTAATGTTTCAATTGTAGGTGTCTTGTCACCACGTTCATAGTTGCCAAGTGATGATATGGGTATCCCCGTCGCATTAGATAAATCAGCACGTGATGTGGCAGTAGTAACACGCAACATTTTCAATCGAGTGCAAAAAACATTAATGTCAAACAATACAGTCATCCTCCAAATTAAATTCTATCATCGAAGCAATTATATCACAAAATAGCAATATTTATCAAGATAATTAAAATTAAATAAAAATGTCTCAAAAAAGTGTTGACTGCTTCAATATTAAATGTTAATATACAATAACGAAGCGTTTAGTATAAAAACGAAACACGGGAGGTGACTTAGTGTTACAGGTTCGAAAAAAAGAATTTATAGTAGCGCGGACCAAAATGGGGTGGAGTCAAGTGGCACTAGCAGAGAAGGCATCACTTAGCCCTGCAGCGGTCTCTCGAATTGAGAATGGTAGCGGTGTTAGTGAAAGAAGTGCGCTAAAGATATCCGATGCACTTGGCGAAGACCTACTCAAGCTTTTTGACGTCGTGCTTGACCCTGCGGGCCAAAATTAGTGGAGGTGATTATCAATGTTGCGCATGAGATATCCTGAGCAAGCTCTTGAGGAACGGTATGATTGTCGAGTGTTCTTGGTTGACAACCTTATGACCGCCGACTATGGTCGCATAAGTGACAGCGATTTTTACAGGCAGCAATCCCGCTTTGTCGGGCAACTTGTTTCATTTGCAAATCGGCACAACGTCCACGTTCATCTTGTTGCGCATCCCCGCAAAACTCATGGAGTCATTGGCAATGATGATGTTTCGGGAAGTGGCGATATTACAAACCGCGTCGCAAACGTTATTGCTCTAAGCAAATTAAGTCAAGATGTAGCTTGTGACCTCTCTCTAGAAGTCATTAAAAATCGGTGGGAGGGTAACTGTGGCACTATTGGTCTAAATTATTGCAAGAAAAGCCACCGTATTTACGTCCCAAGCATAGGTGATATCGTACGCTATGGGTGGGAATGCTCAACCCGCTCCCTGCACTACCAAATAACATTCCAACGGTTGACCCCGCACAAGCTACTGCGGTTGAAACATATAAAAATCAACCAGCCTATACTGGCGGTCAAGAAAAAGGAGGAACATTTATAGCAAAAACCCTTAAAGAGCTCCGTGTTGAAAATGCAGAGCTTACAAATCAGCTTGTGGCTGAAGCGCAGACCGCTGTGTCTGCAAAGGCGGAAACGGCAGCCAATGCCGCGGTTGAAGCAGAGCGGAAGCGCATGGCAGAAATTGATGGGATTTCTTCGCTATATGATAACGAGACGGTCCGCGAAGCCAAGTATGTCAATCCATGCTCTGCCCAAGAAATGACCTACCGTGCAGCGCAGAAAACCGCTATGTTTGGCAAAAGTTTTATGAGTGATATTTTAGGAGATTGCCACAACTCCGGTGCCAATGATGTACCTGCGGCACCAGAAGATATGGATAAAGATTGTCCGCCTACTCCAAAGCAAAGGATGACTCTTGGCAGTATGATTGCTCAACAGGCGATGCACAAAAGCTAGCCGAAAACCATAGAGCAAACATTATTTTTATTTGCATTATTTCCTTTTTAGGAGAGATTTCATAATATTATCGGAGGTGTCTATGAATAGAATGACAAAAAGTTCGATATTAAGCAATCCAACATATCAAAAGGCAAATCAGATTTTAGGTGCCAAGGCTGCTAGCGATGTAATACAGGCTACCGAGAATAATAAGTGCCACCCATGTGCTACTCCAGAGCATCAATCTGCATTTAAGGCTGGACAAGCATTTGCCAAAAGGTTAATCAGCACCAGCAAGCTTACAACGCCGCACTGGAAAGCGTAGAGGGACAATACTCGCTTTGGGATCAAGCCGCCTCGGCAGTTGCCACAAGTACCTCGTCGATAAATTCCGCACTTGAAAGCCAGACTTCGTATTGGCAAGATTATAATACAAATCTAGCCAGCCTTACAGATCGTGGGGCAGCCATCGAGGGGCTTAGCGAAGTTATTGCAAGCTTTGCTGACGGTAGTCAAGAGAGTGTAAATGCTGTTGCTGGCATGGCAAGTGCCACCGACGATGAACTTGCTGCAATGGTTTCTAACTGGCAAGCTCTTCAAGAGGAACATAAGCTTGTTTCAGACAGTTTAGCCAACATTGTGGCTGATTTTCCTACGATTATGGCCGCGCTTCAATCAGAGTTGGAAACGACAATTGACGAAATGAATCTCAGCGAAGAAGCGGCACAGGGAGGCAAGGACACGATTCAAGGCTTTATTAACGGCGCAGAGGGAATGTTCCCTGCTGTTGAGGCTGCCTACGCTCGTATAGCAAATGCTGCATCAAGCGCTTTGTCTAGGTCATATGGTGGTTCTCAAATGGTTGCTGTTGGTGTTGACGGTTCTCACGCCGGAGGCTTAGATTATGTTCCTTTCGACGGATACATAGCTCAGCTTCACCAAGGTGAACGAGTCTTAACATCAGCAGAAGCTGAGGCATATAACGTGGCTACACATGAAGAAGTTCAAATGGTCACATTTGCACCGCAATTTTTATCATATTTGTCGGCCATGAACGGAGGACACGACGCTGTATCTGTGGATTCTGGCGGTAGTACGGCCACTCATAGTGGGTCTTTTGCACCAACATTCAACGTTACATACAATGTATCTGGCACCAATACGGAAGGTATTACGAATGCGCTGACAGCCAGCAACAATGACCTTCGACAATTTATCTGTGAAGTCATCGATGATCGCGTGGCCGATATACAAAGGAGGAGTTATTAATTGCCGCTTGGCTCCGCACCTCTTTTTTGCCTAGATAGTCAGCTTAGCTGATTAGAGCGTTATCTGAGCAACACGAATGAGTTGCAAATAATAAAAATTTAAATATTACTGGAGATAAATATGGACAATGAAAAGCTTTTGAAAACAATTGGGTATCAAGAGATGATATTAACGCTCACTCCAGAAGACACCAAGGAAGCAGAGCAGCTCCTTGCTCCAATGCTTAAAGATTTTAAGGGTGTCAATGTTAAATATATTCATATAATTTCTTATCTTTTAGGTATTCAGCAAGGGCAACATAATATATTGTCAGATGATGCGGCGCAAACGATTAAAGACGGATTTGCAAGGGTGTACAAGATGGGCCGAGATCACGGATTACGGACTTCACTATTAATGTTTCCGCCCAACTCGAAGTGACGGTCGCTCTGACATTATAAAGCACTATTGCCGTTTACAAAACTGCTCAACACAATGTTGTATTTAAAAACCGCAGTTAATATACCCCCATCAACATCGAAACCGCACACTATTGTTCGTGTTTTGTAAAATATTAGGAGGCCACATTATACAGTGAATTATCTCTTGACAAATTCCTAAGCATACTATATTATGTGAATATTAGTGATTATGGAGTTCTTAAATGGACTTGCGATGTGGGTAGCTTAAATGTTGCCGTTAAGTTTATTGATATTAGGCGTAGTATACCCAAACGGGCTTGCTACGCCTATTTTTGTGGAAATTTAATGATTTCCAAGAAATATATTTAACTCC
>JAVBKH010000238.1:0-4191 GCA_031554155.1 Oscillospiraceae bacterium | reverse complement strand
GTCGAACATCTCAAAGCCTTCAAGTCGGTACTCGACAACGGGGTCTTTTTGGCCGTAGGAGCGCAAATATATTCCGCGCTTTAGCTCGTCCATGGCGTCAATGTGGTCCATCCACTTTGTGTCCACGTTTTTGAGAAGAATCACACGCTCCATTTCGCGCATAATTTCTGGGGTGAAAGCAGCCTCGCGCTTGGCGTAAAGGTCGTGGGCTTTTTTCAGCAGTTCGTCGAGAATATGGCCTCTGTCTTCGTCCTCAAGCTGTTGCTGTGTGAAGCGAAAATCGTCGTCGGTGGTAATCCAACCGAGGAAATGGTCGCGCAAACCGTCGATGTTCCAGTCGTCGTGGACTTCTGTGTCTGCGACGTAAAGGTCGATTGCGGCGGTCATAACCTCGTCAATCATTTTCTGAACAAAATCGGTGAGGTCGTCGCCATCGAGCACTTTCGAGCGTTGGCCGTAAATCAGCTCACGCTGACGGTTCATAACATCGTCAAAGTCTAGCACGCTCTTGCGTATGCTAAAGTTGCGAGCCTCAACCTTTTTCTGCGCCGCTTCAATCTGATTTGTGAGCAGCTTGTTTTCAATCGGAATATCGTCCTCAAGCTTCAGCGTGTCCATCAAAGCTTGGATTCTCTCGCCGCCGAACAGACGCATTAGGTCGTCCTCAAGGGACAGGAAGAAGCGCGTTGCACCAGGGTCACCTTGGCGTCCTGCGCGTCCGCGAAGCTGATTGTCGATTCGTCTTGACTCATGTCGCTCTGTGCCGATGATGTAAAGGCCACCTGCTTGGCGTACTTTTTCGGCTTCAACATCAATTTCAGCCTTGTATTTTTTAATTAAAGTTTGCAGGCGCTCTCTCGACTCTATGATTTTTTCGTCGTCAGTGTCGGAGTAGCCAGTGGATTCGATTATAAGCTCCTCAAAGTAGCCTTCTTTGCGCATTTGGGCTTTGGACATAAATTCGGCATTACCGCCAAGCACAATGTCAGTTCCGCGACCTGCCATGTTTGTCGCAATTGTAACTGCGCCAAATTTACCTGCTTGTGCTACAATTTCGGCTTCCTTTTCGTGGTACTTTGCGTTTAGCACTTCGTGTTTGACTCCGCGCTTGCCTAGCATCTTGCTCAAAAGCTCCGACCGCTCGATTGAGACTGTGCCCACTAGAACTGGCTGGCCTTTTGCGTGCGCTTCCACTATTTCGTCGATAACTGCCGTAAATTTTGCAGGCTCGGTTTTGTACACAATGTCGGACCTATCGTCGCGGGAAATTGGCCTGTTTGTGGGGATTTCAATAACGTCAAGCCTATATATTTCGCGGAATTCGGGTTCTTCCGTCAAAGCAGTACCCGTCATACCCGAAAGTTTTTTGTACATGCGGAAATAATTTTGGAATGTGATTGTGGCAAGGGTTTTTGACTCACGCTCAACCTTGACATGCTCCTTTGCCTCAATGGCTTGGTGCAAGCCTTCGTTATAGCGTCGTCCAAGCATCAAGCGGCCTGTGAACTCGTCCACGATGATGACTTGACCGTCCTTGACAACGTAGTCAACATCTAGCTGCATAATGCCGCGCGCCCTGATTGCTTGGTTTATATGGTGCTGCAAGGTGACGTTTTCACCCTCCATGAGGTTTTCGAGGTTGAAATATTTTTCTGCCTTTTTAATTCCCAACTTCGTTAGGTTCGCTGTCTTTGCCTTTTCGTCGACGATGACATCACCCTCGGCAGTGTCGTCGTTGTCCTCTTTGTCGTTAAGTTCCTTAACTTTTGTTATTCTAAGCGTTGCTGCGAATTTATCGGCAAGGGCGTACAAATCCGTGGACTTGTCGCCTTGACCCGAAATAATAAGCGGCGTTCTCGCCTCGTCAATTAAAATGGAGTCAACTTCGTCGACGATGGCGTAGCTGTGTTCGCGCTGCACCTTGTCAGTCTTATAAATGACCATGTTATCACGCAGATAATCAAAGCCAAGCTCGTTGTTCGTGCCATAGGTGATATCCGCGTTGTAAGCTTCGCGGCGTTCTTCATTTTCAAGGCCATGCACAACCAAGCCAACGCTAAGTCCTAAAAAGCGGTAAAGCTTGCCCATCCACTCGGAGTCGCGCTTTGCAAGGTAGTCGTTGACTGTGACAATGTGTACGCCGCGACCAGTCAATGCATTGAGATAAGCGGGCAGCGTAGCCACAAGGGTTTTGCCTTCACCTGTTTTCATTTCGGCAATTCGGCCTTGATGCAACACAATGCCGCCGATGATTTGCACAGGGAAGTGGCGCATACCCAGCACACGCTCGCTTGCCTCACGGCAAACGGCAAATGCGTCTGGCAAAATGTCGTCCACAGTTTCACCTTTGGCTAGTCGCTCCTTTAATATTGCAGTGGTCTCGCGGAGCTGCTTGTCGTCCATTGCCTTGTATTTTGCGGCCAAGTCCTCCACATTTTTTGCAATCGGCGCAATGCGCTTTAGCTCCTTGTCGGAGTGGCTTCCGAATATCGTTTTAATTAGGCCCATAATGTCCTCCATCTATAGTGTTTGCTGCAAGCTAATTATATTCATTCTAACCTTTTTATTTTAAACCTATCCACAAGTCTTGTCAAACTGTAAATTAGGCTAAATCGTAAAGATTCTGTGTACAATAAAACGCCCAAGGCTGGGCGTTTTTGAATCGGAGAATTAATCTTTCAAAGCATCGCCAGAATTTATTTTTTCTCGAGCTATAAACATACACGCGCCAAGCAACAGCAAGGCAAATGGCCACACGGCAACCCCAAGCCACTTTGAAGCGATTAACCCGAAAATGGGCGGCAAAAATGTAGCTCCTGTGTACGCACAGGCCATTTGTATTCCCATAACCTGTTGAGAGCGTTCCTCGCCAAAGCGTTCTGGTGTTTCGTGGAGTATACAGGGGAAAATTGGCGCACAGCCAAAACCAATCAATGCTATTCCGAAAAGAGAAAATATTGTCGGCAAAGGCAAAACCAATATTATAGCGCCTGTTACAATGGTTAACTGACCAAGACGTATCAAAATCTTGCCCGACAGCTTCATAGTCAAAAATCCTGTGAGAAAGCGGCCTAATGTTATGCCCATGAAAAAGCCCGAAATCCAACGGGCAGCCGTTGCGGGTGCAATATTTTTTGCCTCAACAAGGTAGCTTGCACCCCAAACACCTGTAACAGATTCAATCCCACAATAGGCGAAAAGTCCAAGCATGGTGAGAAACACGCCGCGAACCCGTAAAATTGATGTTTTTGAAGCGACCCTCGTGTTTTGCGATTTTGTTTCGGTTTCTTCGGCCGCTTGCTGCTTTGGTTCACGCTTTAACCACAGCGGCAGTGTAATAAACAGAATCACCGCAAGACTTATTTGTACAATTCCCACGGCAAGGTAGCCACCTCGCCAGTTGTTGCCGTTTTGAATAGCATTCGCCATGATAAGCGGCCCAGAAAAAGCACCTACTCCCCAAAAGCTGTGCAGCCAGCTCATGTGGTGTGGCTTATAATGCGTTGCAACGTAGTTGTTGAGTGCTGTGTCAACCGAGCCGCCACCTAATCCCAAAGGTACAGCCAAGACAACAAACCACCAAAACGAAGGTATTATTGAGATTCCAAGAATAGCGATTGCCGTTAAAAGCACGCTAAAAGCCGTGACCATTCCTGTTTTGAACCTATTAATCAGCCTATGGCTAATCAAGCTTGAAATAATCGTGCTGCCGCTTATCACCATAGAAATTATTCCAGCAGCAGAAAGGTCAGCGCCCAAGTCCAGTCGCATAACCGTCCAAGCAGAGCCTAGCAAGGAATCTGGCAGGCCGAGGCTGATAAATGTTATATATATTATTATCAGAAAAAATGTGGCCATATGTCAACCGTCTTTCAAAAAATATGATGTCTACCAACAAGTATTCTAAACTAATTGGCAAGTAATGTCAAACATAAAAAGCTCCCCGCGTAGAGCGGAGAGCTTTTGAGCTAAGTTGTTATTGTCGATGACAACTAGGTTGTTATTGTCGGAGACAACAAGGTTCTCAGGTGTCCGTTCGCAATCTTTGATTGCGGTAACGGACGAGGTTGTTATTGTCGGAGACAACAAGGTTCTCAGGTGTCCGTTCGCAATCTTTGATTGCGGTAACGGACGAGGTTGTTATTGTCGGAGACAACAAGGTTCTCAGGTGTCCGTTCGCAATCTTTGATT
>JAVBKH010000222.1:0-8303 GCA_031554155.1 Oscillospiraceae bacterium | reverse complement strand
TGGTACGGGCGACAGGACTTGAACCTGCACAGTTGCCCACTAGATCCTAAGTCTAGCGCGTCTGCCAATTCCGCCACGCCCGCATATATGAAAGCGACAGATGCCGCTTTTCACATGTTTAGAACATACATAATATTATAGCAAAACATTGAAAAAGTCAAGCTTTTTTTCTAGCCATTTTTTTGATATACTCTCAAACTTTTTTTGCTGTAAATAAACCGATTGCAATGCAAAAAAATCATCAATCCAAACATTTATTCAAGAATCCTTGTATTTATCCCTTTTCAAACGAAGTGTAAAATGTTATAATAACATTAGCGATTATGGAAAAAAGACAGGAGGAAAAAAATGAAAAAACTACTTAGCGTCATTCTAGCAGTTTCAATTGTATTGGGTATGACAATTAATGCTTCTGCCTACGTGATAATTAATGGTGGCAATGGCGGGCCGCCCATTAGCAATCCAGTTACTTCAGTTGGCAGCGGAGTATTAAAGGGCAGCGTAATTAAATCAATTAATGAGGACGACTACATAACCAATATGGCGAATATTCCCGCAATACTAAACGACAAAACCAACTTGAGCCTTGACGATTTGAACCAGCTTGACGTAAATCCTGGCGATGTCATCAAAATACCCATGAAGGGTGTTTATTTCTTGGATAAAAACGGTGATTCCTTTGCAAATTATGGTGCAGTCGCGCTATCGGCTCTCGAATATGCTAACATATCTGTAAAATCTTCGTCTACGCAGGGCCAAGGATTAATGACTGCTTCAATAGGCGGCAACAGTAGCAATTCGTATATAAAGCTTGAGTTTAAAAGAACACCAGCCCACACTGGCCAAAAATTCGCTTATTCCATATACTTGTCAAAAAATGGCTCACGCAGAGCCGAAACCAGAATTAGTGTAAAAGGCATTGTTGAATCCGAAGAGAAAGAAGTTGGATTTGGCGATGAATACGTAGATATTTCAGACGGCACATCAGTTCGCGCAACATCGACAGTGAGAAATATTGACATATATATCGGAGAATATTGTACTGTTACGAGAACTCTTGTCAAGGGTGGAGAATACAGTGGCGTTGCAATAGCAGATATTCTAAATTCTGATGTCCCAACGCTTGACGCGTATCCAGAAATAGAATACATTTACAGACTCGAAACCGTCAATCTAAAAGCTACTGGTAATATTGTAAGATTTGATTTGGACGGAAAATACTACGTCTACAATTCATTTGGCAACTACATTGGCACTTCGGACAACGCCCTGCCTTATTGGACAAAGTATTATATGTCAGCTAAGAAATACCCTGTTCTCAAGGTGAAAGCGGCTTCATAATAATAACGCCAAAGCAAGCTATTTGAACAGTAACTGATAAAATGAATAAAAAAAGGAACTGGACATTAAAATCTAGTTCCTTTTTTCTATTAATTATTCCCACATTGGAGTGGCACATGTTTCGTCCGAATCCGGTCCGTCGCCCAAAGCTCCGTCCATCAGCTTAATCATTTCAAGTGTGCTGCGAAAACGTTGGGTTTTTTTTTCATCTGTCCACGTGATAGTGCCTTGCCAAGTGGCGTTTTGTCTGAATTGCACCTGAACTACAAATGTAGCTTTCTTACCTTGTTCACTGACAAAAACATCTTCAGACATATACTGTTGGACCTCGCTTTCTATTCTTCTTTGAGTGGGATGTGGCTTTGCATCGAAAGCTCTCACCGTGTAGTAAGGCTGGGGAAAGGAAATTTTATCAAAGAAATTATCTAATATCTTGATAACTTCATACACCGAAGTAAATCTTATAGGCTCTGGCATAAAAATGTTATAAAGGGTACCTGCAATGTCATAATTTTCGATTCCGTCAACACAAACTAAGCTTCTTACAACTGTACTAGGGACAAGAGAACTGCCTCGCATTGCCATTAAATCACTCCCATTCCGAAACCTTTGTTCAACTACACTAGATGTCATCATAAGGACGATATTTATTAAATCTTATCATAAGGTGGTCTCGTTACGGTAACAAAATCCACATCTTCAAGGGTGCATATGCTTTAAAATAAATCCATGGAGAGATACCGCTCGCCTCTGTCGGGGAAAATTGTGACGATAGATTTTCCATAATTTTCTGGTGATTGTGCAAGCTCAATTGCTGCTGCACATGCAGCACCAGAAGATATGCCGACAAGCACAGATTCTGTCTTGGATATTAGACGCGCTATTTCGAAGGCTTTTTCATTTGTGACTGTTATTATTTGGTCATATACAGAGGTGTCTAATGCTTTAGGCACAAAACCTGCGCCTATTCCTTGAATTTTGTGTGGGCCAGCCGCGCCGCCAGAAAGTACAGGTGAAGCCGCAGGTTCAACTGCAACGACGCGAATATTGGGGTTTTTCGATTTTAGGAAGCGACCCACGCCTGTAATTGTGCCGCCTGTGCCAACACCACAAACGAAAATATCGACTTTGCCGCCTGTTTGCTCCCAAATCTCTGGGCCAGTTGTGGCAAAGTGAACCGCAGGATTGGCGGGGTTTTCAAACTGGGACGGTATAAACGAGCCAGGAATTTCGGCTGCAAGCTCCTCTGCCTTGGCTATTGCGCCCTTCATGCCTTGTGCGCCAGGTGTCAAGACAAGCTCTGCGCCATAGGCTTTTAGCAGATTGCGACGCTCAATGCTCATTGTGTCGGGCATTGTGAGAATTATTTTGTAGCCGTGGGCTCCTGCAATCAAAGCTAGGCCAATGCCTGTGTTGCCGCTAGTTGGCTCTATAATTGTTGCTCCTGCTGCAAGCTTTCCACTTTTTTCGGCGTCCTCAATCATTGCTTTTGCAATGCGGTCTTTGATGCTGCCTGCGGGATTGCTGCCCTCAAGTTTTGCGAAAATATTTGCAACAAGATTTTCGTGATGTATTAATTTTTCAAGGGATAAAAGTGGCGTATTCCCAATAGTTTCGGCTATATTTTTGTAAAGCATAAAATCACCTCATTATTTAGATATTATATATTATTCTCGCGTTATCGCACGTGATACCAAGCAAGTCTTGCGTTGGCACGTTTTTTATTCGCGCAAGAACTTCTGCTGTCTTCTCAATCATCGATGAATCACAGCGCCTGCCACGAAAAGGTTCAGGCGCCATGTACGGGCAATCTGTTTCCACAAGCAGTCTATCAAGGGGAATTGCTTCGGCGGCTTCAATGGTTTTGCGCGCATTCTTGAACGTTATCACGCCAGTGAATCCGATATAAAGGCCCAACCTCAAAAGCTCCTTTGCCATTTCCCCAGAGCCAGAATAGCAGTGAACTATACCTTTTGGCCTGTACTGCTGCAATAGTCGCAGTGTATCGGCGTGGGCTTCTCGGTCGTGGATTATAACGGGCAAATCGTGTTCAAGCGCAATTTTAAGTTGAAGCTCAAACACCTCCAGTTGCTTTTCGCGGGGTGAAAAATCATAGTGATAATCCAAGCCAATTTCCCCCACCGCCTTGACCTTTGGGTGGCTCAAAAGCTCGTGGAGTTGTACCGAAAGGTCGTGGGGTGCGCCTGCCGCGTCGTGGGGGTGAACACCCGCCGACGCATAAACAAAGTCGTATTCTTCTGCCAGAGCTATGGATTGTTTTGCCGAAGCAAGGTTGCTTGCCGCGTTCATAACGAACGCCACACCTTTGCTAGGCAAACTCGACAAAACCTCATCGCGGTCTTCGTCAAATTTTTCGGAGTCATAGTGCGCATGGCTGTCGAAAATATTTTGCATTAGCGTACCTTTGAGCCTATCGGCACATCGTCGTCCACGAAGATGACCCTTGCAGAATCCCCTGTGTTTGCTGCAAGCAACATTCCACAGGACTCAACACCGCGCAGCTTTGCGGGTTTAAGATTTGCGACGAGTACAATCTTTTTGCCGATTAGGCCGGTTGGTTTGTACCACTCATGTATCCCAGACACGATTTGACGCCCACCTAGCCCGTCGTCAAGCTGTAGCTTGAGAAGTTTGTCGGACTTTGGCACAGCCTCACATTCAAGGATTTTAGCCACACGCAGCTCAATTTTAGCAAAATCAGAGATATCGAGCAGGTCGGCAACGCCTACAACTTCGGATTTCGGCGCGGTTGCAGCGGCATTTTTTGCGGCTTGCGTTGGTTTTTCCTGCGGCGTGGAGAGTGCGTCAAGTTCTTGCAGCTCTTTTTCAAGGTCTATGCGAGGGAACAAAACAGCCCCATGCGCGACTGTAACGTTTTGCGCAGTCTTGCCGAAAGTGCCAGCACTTGCCCATTTTGTGGCTTCGTCGTCTTGCGAAAGGCCAATTTGCGTAAAAATTTTAGGTGCAGTCTCTGGCATGAACGGCGAGAGCAACACTGCTGCAATACGAATGGATTCAAGCAGATTGTACATAACACTTGCAAGGCGTGGCTTATCAGCTTCATTTTTGGCAAGAATCCAAGGCGCAGTCTCGTCGATATATTTGTTTGTGCGGGAAATAAATTTAAAAATTTCTGTAAGTGCGGCGGGGAGCTGAAAGCTATCCATCAGCGGCTCAATTTTGGGCAACAACGTGGTCGCCATTTCGGTTAGACTATCGTCAAGCGGCTCGGCTTTGCGCTCATTTGGCAAGGTGTTGCCAAAATATTTTTCCACCATAGTGACTGTGCGCGAAACTAGGTTGCCAAGGTCGTTTGCAAGGTCGGAGTTAATGCGGTTAATCAGTACCTCGTTTGTGAAGTTGCCATCTTGGCCGAAAGGAATTTCGCGCATGAGAAAGTAACGGATTGCGTCAACGCCATACCGACCACACAAAACAACAGGGTCAACCACATTGCCCTTGGATTTGCTCATTTTGTCTCCGCCAAAAAGTAGCCAACCGTGGCCGTAGACTTTTTTGGGTAACGGCAAATCAAGCGCCATAAGCATTGCTGGCCAGATGATTGAATGAAAGCGGACGATTTCCTTGGCCATCATGTGAATGTCAGCAGGCCAATATTTGTCAAAGTCGTTGAATGCGTCGTTTTCGTAGCCTAGTGCTGTAATGTAGTTTGAAAGTGCGTCAATCCAGACATAGACGACGTGGCCTTCATCAAATGTGACAGGCACGCCCCATGTGAACGATGTGCGCGAAACGCACAAATCGTCAAGGCCTGGTTTTAGGAAGTTGTTTGTCATTTCGTTAACGCGTGTTTGTGGCTGTAAGAAGTCGGAGTTTTCCTCGTATAGCTTTAAAATTTTATCTGTGTAATTTGAAAGGCGGAAGAAATATGCTTCCTCGGAGGCTTGCTCAACATTGCCGCCACAGTCGGGACATTTGCCGTCCTTGAGCTGTGTGTCAGTCCAAAAAGATTCACATGGCTTGCAATATGCGCCCTTATATTCGGATTTGTAAATCTCACCTTTTTCATAAAGCTTTGTAAATATTCTTTGAATGGCTTCGACGTGATAGTCGTCCGTTGTGCGGATAAAACGGTCATAGCTGATGTCCATAAGCTTCCACAGGTCTTTTATTCCAGCCACAATTTTGTCAACATAGGCTTGTGGTGTTACACCTGCTTCTTTAGCTTTTGTCTCAATTTTTTGGCCATGCTCGTCAGTGCCAGTGAGGAACATAACATCAAAGCCCTGCATTCGTTTGTACCGCGCAATCGTGTCGCTTATCACAGTTGTGTAACTGTGGCCGATGTGCAGCTTATCGGACGGATAATAAATGGGCGTTGTGATGTAGAAAGTGTTTTTCATTTTTTTGTTCCTCCTTCGAAAGAATTTAGATAGTATACCACTTTATGGGTAGATTTTCAAGCGTTTAATCTACAAACGTAAAATGACGGCAGTCCCATTGAAACGAGAATGCCGTCATTTAAATAATTTACATTGATTTTCCCAGTATTCTTTTAATTGGGCCGCAAACTGCGGCGGCGATGACCGCGGCCAAAATTGCCTCTGGTATACCGCTAGTCAAGACTTGGCTGCCGAGAAATATTAGCAAAACGTTGTAAGCTTTGCCGACTAGTCCTGCATAATCTCGCCCGAAAAACAAAAATACTCCGCCAAGAACGCCGAAGGTGTTAGTCAAGCTTCCAAGCGTTGCACCTAAAATATAGGCAGGAACCTGCGATTTTCCTTTTGCAACACGCGTTGCAGACAAAGCTTTATAAATAATCGAAGCCACAACTCCAGCCAAAATTCGTGGAGCAAAGCAAATGACAAGACTCCAAAAATTTCCGTGAACTTCGCCAAAAGAATACAGCGGCGTGAACAAGAACGCCATAGGTGGTGCAGGCGGCGTAAATGTCCAAACAATGAAGCTGAACAAGCCTGCAAACCCGCCCATTAAAGCACCTGCGCCTGTTCCAAGCAAAATGCCTGTGAGAACAACGGGAATCATCATCAGAGTTGCAACAATTGGGCCGATTGCGGGGAGTGAGCCGAGTGGTGTGAAGCATACGATTGCCTCAAGAGCCAGAAGTAGGGAAAATTGCGTGAGGAACAGGGTTTTCTTGGATGTTTTCATGTTAATGCTCTCCTTGCTACTGCTCCGCCACAAGGCGGATGCAATGCGATTATATTTGAGTTATTGCTTGACATTTTTATTGTAGATTATTTGCAGACCTTCAAGTACCAGAGTATCGTCGTAAATAATCTCTTCTTCACAATGGCTGATAATATATTTTGCAACGCCACCACATGCAATATTTGTAGCATTGCCGCCAAGCTGCTTGCTCATGCGGCGAAGCATACCGTCAAGCATGCAGGCTGTGCCGTAAATTGCTCCAGATTTCATGCTGTCCACAGTGTTTGTTCCAATCAATTCGCTAGGCGAATCAAGGCTAATATGTGGCAACTGAGCCGTTTTCTTGGACAATGCCTCAATTGACATCACCACCCCTGGTGCAATGCTTCCGCCAATACACGCGCCGTTTTTGTCGATTGCAAAAATGGCGGTCGCTGTACCAAAGCTTGCTATAATACACGGCGTGGGGTATTTTGCTATTGCCGCCACCGCACAACAAACCATATCTGAACCTAATGTTGCGGGGTTGTCAATTTTGATGTTAAGGCCTGTCTTCAACCCTGGTGACACCAAATACACTCGATTTGTCTGAATCACCGTTTTTACTGCGTCCTTTATCGGCATCGAAAGCGGAGGCACTACGCTTGAAATTATTGCGCCATCAAACTGCGCTGCGTTGCAGTCGTTCAACCGAAATAAATCTACCAGATTGACCGCATATTCATCTTGAGTTTTGAGCGTGTTCGTTTGCAGCCTTGATAGAAACACCAACTTTTCGTTATCCCACGCCCCAACCTTAATATTGCTATTGCCTATGTCCACTGCCAAAATCATTGCGCGCTGCTCCCCACGTCCTTTACTTTTATATTAGTATAACACGTATATGCACTTTTTTGCAATATTCGCAATATACTAACACCCTACATACTTGCTCGGCATAGATTGAATTGGGGTACACCCCCATTTATTAAGAATAAAAGAGGTATATATATGAGTGTATGGAACGAAGACGGAGTCACTTGCAGAGGCTGCGAGTGCTCACAGCCTTGTAATACCTGCGTCACAGTATCCTGCTGCGGCAGAACTGGTCCTACGGGCGCAACGGGCGCAACTGGCGCAACGGGCGCAACGGGAGCGACGGGTACAGCAGGTGCGACAGGAGCTACGGGTGTAACTGGTGTAACTGGTGCGACTGGAGCAACTGGCGTAACTGGCGTAACTGGTGCAACTGGCGTAACGGGTGTAACTGGTGCGACTGGAGCAACTGGCGTAACTGGTGCGACTGGTGTAACTGGAGCAACTGGCGTTACTGGAGTGACTGGCGTAACTGGAGTGACTGGTGCGACTGGTGCAACTGGAGCAACGGGTGCAACTGGAGCAACTGGCGCAACGGGTGCAACTGGAGTAACTGGAGTGACTGGTGCGACTGGTGCGACTGGCGTAACTGGAGCGACTGGAGTAACTGGTGCGACTGGAGCGACTGGAGTAACTGGTGCAGACGGTGCAGCAGGAGTAACAGGAGCAACTGGTGCGACTGGTGTTCAAGGTCCAATTGGACCTCAAGGACCTGCAGGTGCAAACGGCGCAACTGGCGTGACTGGCGCAACTGGTGCAACTGGCGCAACTGGAGCAACTGGAGCAACAGGCGCAACTGGAGCAACAGGTGCGACTGGTGGCGCAGGCGGCGGCACAATAATTCCGTTTGCATCAGGCTTGCCAATCACAATGACGACCGTGGGCCAAGGGCTTGTGGGTATTCCAAGCTTTATCGGATTTGGTTCGTCTGGCATTTCGCCTGTGGCTCT
>JAVBKH010000180.1:0-9868 GCA_031554155.1 Oscillospiraceae bacterium | reverse complement strand
CGTCCAGATTGCAATGCCTCTTCCGAACCCAAATACGTACTGATTTTTTGCATCAAACTCAACGGCTTTGAGCTTTTTATCATTCAAAAGCACCCTTTTCTTGTGATGTAGCACTTATGTACTCATCTCAATTATTGGGTGCTTTTGTTTTTGTCAAGTAGTATTTTGCATAGTCTTTACGACATTTTGCTGTGCAGTTTTTTATTTTTTGTTAAGTTGTTGACAGTGGACTATAATTGCATTTTTGCAGCTTGACTTGAATATGATGTTAGGAGCATCATGTCCCAAAAAAGAAGTCAGCGGTGATAATGTTTTGAGAAACGTAAAACAAAGGAATATGGCAGTTAAAAGATTAGCAGCAGTGTCGGCATTGGTGCTTTTAGTGCCTGCATTTTTTTATGTGGCAAGCCTAAACGCTTCTTTGCTAGGAGAAGCGGGGGAAAGTGCTGCAATTCTTTCTGCCGCGCTAAACATGCCAGACGGCAGCATTGATTTGCTAAAGGAACGCTTTCGCGAGGAGATTTTCGGCAAGCCGACGGAAACGCCCCAAGCAAGCGAGCCTGCGCAACCACAGCCACAAGAGGAACAGCAACACACCCACACACCAAAGCCCGAGCAAACGACTGCGCCAGAAAGCACAGTCGAGCCAATACCAGAACACTCGCCCCTTAATCCCACAAAGCCGCCAAATATCCCCGCCAAATACGAGGCGGAGATTATAAGCGAAAACTTTGCAGGGAGAGACGGCGGCACGCTAATACCGTTTGGTGCAGGGTACATCAAAAACGAGACAAAGCAAAGTGCGGAGAAAATCGAAAAGCTTTTGGAAAAAAACCACGAGCTTGTCTTTGAAAATATTGCAGAGCCACAGGTGCTGATTTTTCACACCCACGCGACTGAAAGCTTTGAAAGATACGACAGCAAAACTTACGATACACGGAATACTTGGCGCAGTACTGACAACAATAACAATATGGTTGCAGTGGGCAGTGCAATGGAGCAAGTTCTGCTTGAAAACGGTATCGGCGTAATCCACGACACAACCCAGCACGACTACCCGTCGTAC
The DNA here is from genome assembly GCA_031554155.1 of Oscillospiraceae bacterium. Classification (GTDB taxonomy): domain Bacteria; phylum Bacillota; class Clostridia; order Oscillospirales; family Ruminococcaceae; genus WRAV01. Next base: position 8,802 of record JAVBKH010000180.1, on the reverse strand, counting down.
AACGGCTCATATGAGCGAAGCGCAAAGACGATTCAGCAGTACCTAGACGAGTACCCCACAATTAAAGTTGTGTTGGATTTGCACCGCGACGCAATGGAGCGCGACAACGCCGCAATAGTAAGGCCTGTCGCCACAATTGACGGAGTAAAGGCTGCACAAATTATGACAATAGTCGGCTGTGACGATGGCACAATGGATATGCCGAACTGGGCAAAAAATTTGCGCTTTGCGGCAGCATACGTTGACAAAATGCAGCAGATGTACCCAGACTTGTGCAGACCCATATATTTTTGCTACAGAAAATATAACATGGATATGTCCGACGGCTCGCTGTTGCTTGAGTTTGGCTCAAACGGCAATACTCTCGATGAAGCTGTTAATTCAGCAAAAATGGCAGGGCAGGCCCTTGCGGACATAATTTTAGAAAGTGAAAACCAATGAACAGAAACACCAGGACTTTTTTTGCAGCATTTGCCATGGCTTTAATTTTAATTCTCGCGCTTTGTGGGTTTGTGGCCGTTGATTTATCCACCGACCGATACATGCCCGACAAGTTTGGCCCGTTTTTCGAGATTAACTCTGTTAAAAGTGATTCGGTTGAGTTCAGCTTTCAGGCAGGGGAATATATTCTTGACACAAGTATTGTGGCCAAGGCCGAAGAGCAGTTTAAAAAATTAAGCGGGTTAATACCAGCTTTGCCAAGACTTTGCGCAAGCCTTGCCGAAGCCACAACAGAGCTTGGCACACAAAAGTTAAAGCAGGCAATGAGCGACAGCTCAAGCAACTAATTTTATAGCTGCTTCAATATTTCCAAATCCTCAGGATAAATTCGTGTGGTCGGGTCTTTTTGAAAGGCTCGGCCTTTTTGCTTTTCCAACAACATAACAGCGGCGCAGCTCGCGCAAGTTGCTATATATTCAGAATGAAAGTGAAATGTAGGGATAAAGAAGACATGTGGCGTCATATATTTATGTGTGATGTGCAAATTTGAAAGCTTGCCGCACGCTTTGCAAACGCAGCCGCTTGCTACTCCCCTTGGCTTAATCTTCGCACTAATGCCTGCTAAAAATATCATGGTACACCTACCCCAATTCAAATTAACTACAGCAATTATAGCATAAAAACAAGCTCCAAAGTTTCAGCAAAGAAAAAATTTTGAAAAAAACGCAAGAAAAATCAAAATTTAAGCCACTTAGAGATTAGACGGGAACAAACTGCCAAGGAGATTTGAAATGAAAAATAAAATTCTACATAAATTGATACTTGCTATTCTTGCGCTTGCGCTGACGGGCTGCCAACTTACCGCGCCTGTTGCCAAAACCCAAAGCGAAGCAAAGGTGAGCAAACTTGTGGACAGTATGGAAAGTGAAGCCTACCCCTTTGCGGCGGAGTACCCCGCAATCACCGCAGACCTTAGCTTTAAAGGCAGCGTGCTAGAGACTTCCCTTGACAGCATGGCCGTGAAGTCAGCCCCTGCGGAAGTTCGCGCAGTGTGGATTTCGTTCCTTGAGCTTCAAACACTTTTGACAGGCAAAAGCGCCAACGAGTTTCGCAGAAATATGAGCGCAGTTTTCGAAAACTGCAAGAACTATGGCCTTAACACGGTTATTTTGCAGGTTCGCCCCTATGCGGACGCAATGTATAAATCAAGCTACTTTCCTTGGTCGTACATTATAACAGGCACAGAGGGCAAAAACCCTGGCTTTGACCCGCTACAAATTATGGTTGAAGAAGCAAGGTTGCGCGGCCTTAGAATTGAAGCTTGGGTAAATCCCTACAGAATTCGCGCGGCGGACAACAAGAACGCACTTGCAAACAACAACTACGCCAAAATGTGGCTTGACAAAAAAGACAACAGCGTCATCGTGTACAAGGGCGTGACGTCCTACAACCCTGCAAGCAGCAAGGCGCAAAACCTTATCGTTAACGGCGCAGTTGAGCTTGTGAAAAACTATGATATTGACGGCATACATATAGACGATTATTTTTACCCCACTACGGACAAAGAATTTGACAAGCAATCCTATTCAGCTTACACAAAAGCTGGCGGTGGGCTTAATCTTGCCGACTGGCGACGCGCCAATGTCGAGACTTTGATTAAAAAGATGTACAAGGCAATTAAAGCCGCAAATCCAAAAGTTTTGTTTGGAATAAGCCCACAGAGTAGCCTTGACAACAACTATAACGCACATTATCTTGATGTTGCAAAAATATCCTCCACAAACGGTTATTGCGATTATATTTGCCCGCAAATTTATTTTGGCTACAAAAACAAATCCCAACCATACGCCGAAACTCTTGAAATGTGGAACAACATGGTCACAGCCTCAAACGTCAAGTTGTATGTTGGGCTTGCGTCTTACAAGGTTGGCACTACTGACGCTTGGGCAGGCGAGGGCAAAAACGAATGGGCGCAAAACAGCGACCTTTTAAAGCGAATGACCCTTGACGCGAGAGAAACCAATAACTATGGCGGAATTGCACTTTATCGCTACGATTTTATATTTGCACCAGAGTCCAACGTGAAAGCAATTGCAAACAAGGAACACGCCAACCTAAAAGGATTGTTTAACTAATCAGGAGGATAAAACGGTGAGCCATTTTTTCAAGAATACGAAAAAGCTTTCGATAATGCTAAGCGCGCTACTGCTGGTCATCACGCTTACAGCGGGAACGTTTGCGGTTGTTACAAACGGTATGCCAAACGCAAAAGTCGCTGAAAATGTTGAGCTTGTGGCAGCAGATGTAGACAGCATTGACCTTGACGCTGAACCTGTTGACGAGCCAATTGTGCCGCGCAAGCAGCTTGACGTGCAGCCACTGTCGTTTAATGCGCCAACAAATATGAACGGCGTTTATCTTGTGGGCGGCAGTGACTTTTTAAAGAAAAAGGGCGCAGACGAAGCCACGTTCAAAGCTGAAATTGACACAGCAGTGAAAAACGTCAAGACTACTGGCGCAAACTCCGTAATTATCGACACCGTTTACGGCGACAAGGTGATTTATCAAACAACCGACGCTAATAAAGTCTCCGCTGAATTTGACATCATGAACATAATTATAGAAAAATGCCGCGAAAATGGCCTTTTTGTATATTCGTTATTTGATGTTGCAGCGTACATAGACGAAACAGGCAATATGGACAAGCTTACACAAAACGTTACAGAGTTTGTTCAAAAATATAAGCTAGATGGAATTTTAGTTGATGGCTACGAAATTGAAGCAAAAGCTGGCAGCTACAGCGCATACATGAAAGACGGCGGCGCAATGGGCTATGAAAATTACCTTCGCCGCATACCTGCCGACGCTGTAAAATCAGTGGCAAAAGCTGTTCGCAAATCAGCGCAGGACACACAAATAGGCCTGCTTGCAGGCGCAGTGTGGGCAAATAAAGCCGACAATGAGCTTGGCAGCGAAACCACCGCAAAGCACACCTCGCTAAACAGCGGCTTTGCTGATACAAAAAGCTATATCGACCACAAATGGTTTGATTTTGTGGCAGTCAAGGCATACACCAAACTTGATGACACAAGCGTACCGTTTTTAGAAGTTGCTAACTGGTGGGGCAAGCTCGCGTCAGCAAACAACCTACCAATGTATATTGTGCATGACTCAAACAAGGTAGGCGTGAACTATACCGCGCAGGAAATGCAAAAACAAACCACCGCAGCCGCAGAAGTAGAAGGATACAGTGGTAGCATTTACAATCTGCTTAAAAATGCACCAAATTACGTTAATCAAGCAGCGTTAAACGTTGTGAGTGTTGCAAGCAAGCCCGTAGCGGAAGTCGCAAAGCCTGCTGAAACAAAAATCCCAGATACTGCGCTTGCAAGTGCAACAAAGCCGAGCAAGACAACCTCCGACGAGGAATATGCAGAAATTGATGTTGAAGAAGACACAGAAACAACAGCATCTTCAGATAAACAAATTCTTACGGACATTTCGCCCATGGGGCTTATTACAGGGGTAGCGGAAGACACCCTAGAAATAACTGCTACAGCGCTTAAAGATGCAAAAGTAACAGCCTCAATCAACGGCAAAAATGTTTCCATGGCGCTAGATGATACAAGCATTGACGGTAAATATGGAATATTTTACGGGTACTACACCGTACCTTCCTCCGATGATTACGATGACGACGAGGAACAAGTCTTAGGTGGAGTTTCCATAACAGCAACTCTTGGAGGCAACGAGGAAACTATGGACGGCGCATACCTAAAGGTTGCCGCAAAGCCTGCCTCTACAAAAAAGACTCCAATAAGAATAATAGCAGACCATGCAAGAACTTATCCTAAAAACACAAAGGATAGCGTGCCGATACCCACAATGTACCCATACCCCAAGGGTGCGACCGACTACGCTGTGGGCGAAAGATTCCAAGTCCCAGATGACGACGGCGACATGCACGAGCATGTTATGCTTGATTCTGGCGTGAGAATCGAGACTACAGATATTGAAGAAATTGAAGAAGACGGCCCAAAAGACAACTCAATTACAGGGCTTACAGCTTCCTCCAAAACCGATGGAAATACTTATATCACCTTAAAAACAAAACAAAAAGTTACTTTTTCTGTGGCGTACACGCCAACGGAATTTATTATTTGGTTTAACCACACAACGAAAATTCCAGATACTGCCTCAATAAAATCTAACAGCATGTTTTCAAAGGCCACATGGTCGGACGACAACAAGCTGACGCTAAAACTAAAAAGAGCAGGCGGCTTTATGGGCTACAAGGCCTATTACGATGGCGATAATCTTGTTTTTCGCTTCAACAACCCACCAAGCTCAATTAAAACCGCAAAAATAGCAATCGACCCTGGCCATGGTGGCAAGGACGTTGGAGCTGTAGGCAGTGACCCAGCCTACACAGAAGCTGTGATTAACGCTGCAATCGCAAAAAGACTTGCAGAAGAGCTAAAAGACCGCGGCGCAACAGTTAAAGTACTAAACTCTGCCAACAAACGCGGCCCAGCGCGCGCTGTGCTTGCCGAAGACTGGGGAGCAGATATTCTTATCAGCGTTCACTGCAACACTGCCAAAAACACAGCAGCAAAAGGTACAGAATCATATTATTTCTATCCTTTTTCAAAGCAGCTTGCAACTAACTCTGCCGCAAACGTAAGCCGTCAGGCAAAGACCGTCAATCGCGGCGCAAAGCTAAGCTATTACCATGTCACTTTATCGACTGAAATGCTAAGTGTTCTCACAGAGTGTGGTTTTATGACAAATAAAAGTGAGTTCAGCAAGCTTATCAAGGCATCAACGCAGGAAAAAATTGCTGTTGGCATTGCTAATGGAATAGAAGGCGCAATAAAGACGGCTTATACAGGTAAAGTTTCTAACGGCAGCGAATTTTCTGGAGACACAACACCCAAGCAAATCGAAGAAGAAGATGTGCAAGATGATTCCGAAACTGATAGCGGACTCATAACATCACTCTCGTTTAGCGACTCCGAACAAACGGTCGGCCTTGGGCAGGCACTGCACCTTGAACCAAATTACGAGCCAGAAAATCTTGATAAACCGAATTATACTTGGCGCACCAGCAATTCAGCAGTTGCAACTGTTGACGAAAATGGCAAAGTTGTCGGCATGAAAGAGGGCAAAACCGTTATAACGGCAATGGCCGATGATGGTTCGCACAAACGGGCAAGCATAACAATAACTGTTACAAGCGACAATATTGCAACGACAGATTCAAGTGAAGTCGAAGAAGGCATTGCGCTAAAATCAGCAAAAAATCCACAAGTTTACACTGATTATTTGACTGTATATCCTGGCAACAAAGCAAAAGTTGATATCGCTTCAGAAAACGGAACACTTATTCGAGGCGGCGATTTTACTTGGAGAACGAACAAAAGCTCTGTGGCAACTGTTGACTCAAAAGGTATTGTTACAGGCAAAGCAGTCGGCACTTGCACAGTTTCTGCAACATCTGGCAGCTATAAGTTCGAATGTCAAGTAGAAGTAAGCCGCACACGCATTCCCGTTGCAGGAATTAGCATCGACAAGCAATCCATAACAGTTGTGCGAAAATTGACTGGCAAAATTCAAGCAACAATCTCACCGCAAAACGCAACTGACAGCAAGCCCACATGGTCAAGCGCCAACGAAAGAATTGCAACTGTTGATTCAAACGGAATTGTAACAGGCGTGAACATGGGCAAAACCACAATAACTGCCAAAACCAAAACAGGCGGATTCAAAGCCATTTGTGAGGTTGAAGTCGTCAAAGCTCCAGTCCCGATAGATTCAATTGAGCTTTACTCGGACACACTAGAAATGCGAATAGGAGACACAGACATAGCTTATTACAATGTTTCGCCATCAAACGTCACAGATTCACGAGTAACATACGCAAGCAGCAACCCTAAGATTGTCAGCGTTGATGCTCAAGGAAACATTGCGGCGTTAGCTAAAGGTCACGTAAAAATTACGGTGACATCAGTAGCTGACAGAAAAGTCACCGCAGAATGTGACATTACCGTGTATTAATAATCTCAACTGCAAATAGGCGCAGAAAAAACTGCTATTAGGCATGAAAAAGGAACTGGATTTTGCTTCCAGTTCCTTTTTATATGCCTTATTTAAATTTGTCTATTTGCTTTAACCAATTCGCTCAAGGTAACGTCCTTGTTCCTAAAGCGCACGTCGCTTCTTTCTCCTTTTAAGTGGAGAGCATTTTGCGGGCAGGCTTGAACGCACGCCAAGCAAGCGTCACATTTATCACCAAAAGCTGCCTTCTTGTTCACAATAGTGCAGTTTCCAGTCGGGCACACAAGTGAACAAGTTCCACAGCCGCCGCAATGCTCGCGAAGAGAGTATTTATCGGAGAAATGCCCAGTAAACATGCTTTTGCTGGCCGATGCTGCAATTGATGTAGCTATCTTGCCCAGAAAACTTACCTGTGGCTCTTTTTTTGTTCGCGAATCTATATCTTGCTTAATTTTGGCCAAACTCTCTTGCACTTTTTTCTGTGGTAAGCTATCAAGTTGATTTTTCATTTCAAACATTGGCAGAAAATTATCGACCATCAGCAACGCATTTATATAGTCAAAGTGCTTGCCGTTCTGCTCAGCAAATTTTTGCAGCGCATTTGTAGCCGCAACACTTGTGTTGCCATATGTTGCAATTGCAAAGGTGTACTTTGCCTCCCACTTAACCTCTTTTAGAAAGCGTTTGACGATATTTGGAGTGTTGATGCTATAAACTGGGTATACTAGTCCGATTGCGTCATCTTTAAAGCTGGTGCGCTTCTCCTTTAGTATTTGTGGTATTGAATAAAGCTCACCACCAAAGCTTTTAGCAACAGCAAGCGAATTGCCCGTGCCTGTAAAGTAAAATATTGTCATATGTAAATTCCCCCATGTTAATATGTTTTCATAATATATTTAAAGTGTCTACTACGTTGTATATATGACTTTGAAATCTTGAAAAACTACGGGCATATCCCAAGAAAAATCATACCCGTCGGTATTGCCATCATTAGTGAAAAATTTAACATGATTGCTTTGCCACGATTCTAAGCAATCATCTTCGCCTTCCCTTTTGCAGATATCAAAAGTAATATCTTTGAAAGGAATAATTGAAACCGCCAAGGTTTCAATTACGCACCTTGGATTTCCGCTCCAATCTGTTACAATAGACAAGTCTCCTTGTTTTGGCAATTCCTCATTATTGATTTCATAAGAGAAAAAGCTTGACGCTGTCGCCCTTTTAGTTCCTGCGAGCACCAGCTCTAGAAGTTCATTAGCAATTTGCTCACTCGAACCAAAGTAAAAGCATTCATTGCATTTCAAATTAGTATCTCTGCCTGTTGTTGTTAGAAATTCGCGCCAATATTCGGATTGCGATTCTGAATGCTTCAATACATTCTCCCCTTTAGCAAAGTTGCAATCAAAGTATACTGTTTTAGCGCTTGAAAGTCAACAAAAACATATAGATAATAATCTGTAGTTATAATCAATTAACTTGTAATTCGACGATGTTCTTTTCTTTAGGAGAAAAGAACCAAAAGACCTTTTTATGAGATGTATGTCTTTATTTTTTGTGTGCTTGGTTTATCATCGCAAGAAGAACGATACCTCGTTTACACCGTTTTGGGTAAAGCCAAAACTCACTCACCTACGAACCCGTCACACGTCTTTTGCGTAGACAGTTTTTAAGTTAATCGTCTATACTATAAAAAATTTGCAATGTAATTTGTGAATACAATACGCCCGTTGCTTTATGCAACGGGCGTATTGTATTCAGCTTCAAGCTGCTGGCAGGGGTAGAAGGACTTGAACCCTCAAGAACGGTTTTGGAGACCGGCATGTTACCATTACATCATACCCCTAAGATTGTTTGAAGGTACACCATTATGTAGTGTAGATTATGTAAGCTAATTATAAAATTGTAAAAAAAATGGTGGGCCATCAGGGACTCGAACCCCGGACCAACCGGTTATGAGCCGGTTGCTCTAACCAACTGAGCTAATGGCCCCAATTGCTTAAAACTGCGGAGATTCCGTCGATATATAACAATATCGACGGAAATCCTTATGGCTCCCCAAGTTGGACTCGAACCAACGACCCTGCGGTTAACAGCCGCATGCTCTACCGACTGAGCTATTGAGGAATATTACAAGGTCAACCCATAACAGATTGACCTTAGTGCCGGCGACTACCTATTTTCCCAGAGGGCTGCCCCTCAAGTATTTTCGGCACAAGTGAGCTTAACTTCCGTGTTCGGAAAGGGAACGGGTGGAACCTCACCGTTATCGACACCGACTAATTGGGAATGGACAAGAGACTTGTC
>JAVBKH010000205.1:0-2960 GCA_031554155.1 Oscillospiraceae bacterium | reverse complement strand
GAACTCAAAGTCCGTTGTGGCGTTTGAGTAGTGCGACAGTTCTTTTTGTTCGTGGTCGCGCAGGCGCAAGTTGTTTTCTTTCATGCCAAGATTCAAAAGCCACTGCTTGCAGTAGTCTTTCCAGAAAACGAACCATTCCATGTCTGTGCCTGGCTTGCAGAAAAACTCAAGCTCCATTTGCTCAAACTCGCGAATGCGGAAAATAAAGTTGCCTGGGGTAATCTCATTGCGGAAAGATTTGCCGATTTGCGCAACGCCAAAGGGCAGCTTCTTTCTTGTTGTGCGCTGAATGTTGGCGAAGTTAACGAAAATTCCCTGTGCTGTTTCAGGCCGCATGAAAAGCTCGTTCTTAGCGTCCTCGGTCACACCTTGGAAAGTTTTGAACATCAAGTTGAATTTGCGAATATCAGTGAAGTTTGTGCTGCCGCAGTCGGGACATTTTATGCCCTTTTCTTTGATGAAGTCCATCATCTGCGCGTCAGTCCAACCGTTGGGGGCCACATCTCCTTGGTCTTCAATCAGCTTGTCTGCGCGGTGGCGTGTTTGGCACGATTTGCAGTCCATAAGCGGGTCGGAAAAGCCGCCCACATGGCCAGATGCCACCCAGACTTGGGGGTTCATAAGGATTGCACTGTCAAGCCCCACGTTGTAGGGGGACTCTTGGACGAACTTCTTCCACCATGCGCGTTTAATGTTATTTTTAAACTCAACGCCTAGCGGGCCGTAGTCCCAGCTATTTGCAAGGCCGCCATAAATTTCAGAGCCTGGATACACGTAACCTCTGCCTTTGCAAAGTGCCACAATTTTATCCATAGTTTTTTGTGTATTGTCGAGCATATTTTTCCTCCTCATGGTATTGCCATATTGTTTAATTTTACCTAGTAAGCATTATTATGTCAAGCAAATACTTGATTGTTTGCGAAAAGTTAAGGAAAACCTTAAATTTAGTCTGCATATCGCGGTAACAGCGAAACCCAACTCGTCATATTGTAATTTTGAGGTAATTACGATTATAAGAGTTGGAGATGATTTTTGTGATAAGCTTTGAGGGAGTTAACCCTTACATTATAGTTCTAGTCTGCACGCTGTTCACATGGGGCATGACTGCGCTTGGGGCTTCGGTGGTAATGCTGTTTAAGGAAGTTAAGCCCACGGCTTTGAATTTGATGCTTGGATTTGGTGCAGGCGTAATGATTGCTGCAAGCTTTTGGTCGCTTTTAGCGCCCGCACTTGAAATATGCAGCAAGCTTGGCGATACCCCGTGGCTTTTGCCTTGCCTAGGACTTATGTTTGGTGGATTCTTTATTCTTTTCGCAGACTTTTTGCTTGAGCGGCTGTCTCCTTTTTCCGAGGGCGGCAAGCATTCCAAGCTAAAGCGCAGTGTGCTGCTAGTAACGGCTGTAACGCTACATAACATACCCGAGGGAATGGTAATTGGTGTGGCGATTGCAAGTGCAGCACTAATACCAAACGGCAGCCTGTGGGGCGGCTTAGTGCTTGCCATTGGCATAGGCCTGCAAAATTTCCCAGAGGGTGCAGCGGTGTCGCTTCCTTTACGGCGCGACGGCCTAAGCCGCAGAAAAAGTTTTTTTTACGGGCAACTTTCTGGAGTGGTTGAGCCAATCGCTGCGATGTTCGGCGTAATGGCTGTGGGCGCTATGAGCGGCATGGTGCCGTTTCTCATGGCATTTTCCGCAGGAGCAATGATTGCCGTTGTAATCGGCGAACTAATCCCCGAATCTGTTCGCGGCGGAAAAAATGTAACGATTATTGGGTTTATTCTCGGCTTTATTGTTATGATGATTCTTGACGTAGCCCTCGGCTAATGGTAAAATGAGAATATCATAAGTGGAGGTTTAAAAATCATGGACCAAAGTAAAATCGATTTCAGAAACATCGACGAATATGTAGCATCATTTCCCGCAAACGTTGCAGATATTTTGCAAAAAATGCGCACACTGGTTCATGAGACCGTCCCCGAAATAAACGAGAAAATAAGTTGGCAAATGCCCACCTTTTACAAAAGTGGAATAGTGATTCAATTTGCTGCCTTCCAAAAACATATTGGTGTGTTCCCTGGTTCTGAGGCAATTGAGGTATTTAAAGAGCGGCTAACTAATTACAAATCGTCAAAGGGCGGATTTCAAATCCCTTTTGATAAGCCGCTGCCATATGAGTTGCTTAGGAGCATAGTCCTCTATAGATTGGCAGAGGAAGAAAAGCTTGCGCTTGCAAAAGCGAAGAAGCTAAAGGAAAAAGAGAAAGAAATTAAAATTAGCAAGGAATTAACGAATTGTGAAGACAACGAAAACTAGAACAATTACACGCTGCTATTAATATGCGCATTGAACAAATCCAATATGCAGGATACGAATGCGGTGAGAGAAACATATCCATTAACACGATGAAAAAATAAGCTGCATTCTTTAATGCCAATTTAGATTGCATTGTTGTGCAAACTTACGACAGTAAACGTGCAACCAAATCAACGAAAAAGCACAATATTAAAAAGAAAAACAGATTTGAGTTTTATCTCAAATCTGTTTCATTTTATGCAGATGGCTTGTTTTTCATCTTTTTCTTATCAATCGTGGTGGTAAGTTTGAGCGGTCTAGGCTTTCTGTTGGGGTCGTGCAAAATGACAGGCTCGCCGAGATGCTTGACAACATCGCGGTTAATTTCAATTGATTCAATCGTGTGGTCGGAGGGGGCAGAGAACATTACGTCCTCAAGCACAACTTCCATGATTGAGCGAAGGCCGCGCGCGCCTGTTTTGCGCTCAATTGCGATTGCAGCAATTTCGTCGAGAGCGTCTTCCGTGAATGTGAGCTTAACGCCGTCCATTTCAAGCAAACGTTGGTAGTGCTTGACGATTGAATTCTTAGGCTGTGTAAGAATTCTGATTAAGGAGGGCTTATCAAGAGAAGTTAACGTTGTGATTATTGGCAAACGTCCGACTA
>JAVBKH010000010.1:0-4498 GCA_031554155.1 Oscillospiraceae bacterium | reverse complement strand
TATCAAGCCGAACTTTACTTTTATCAATTGCGTCCTCGTTTAAGCTCTTTATAGATGACACATAATTTTTAAGTTTGTCAGTGTTCGCTATAATCGCTGTTTCCAAAATGGTCAGCCCCTTTCAAAATAAAAAAAAGCAATTGCGGCTAATACGCCGTAATTGCAGCAAAACAATTCAACATGAGAAAAACTGACGAATATCAGATAAACTCACAAAAATGTATGCACTTCATTCACTGTGAAGCCAATACAATAACGGTTGCACCGTCGAAAACAAGGCAGGTATTCCGGCTTAGACTTCATCGCAAAATTCTTCGTCTTCCCAAGCAAAATGCTCAGTGACTGTTTAACCCTTCGATTAAACGTGAAAAACCGCTCAGTCAATACGGCAGCAGGACCACTCAGGATTCGCACCTGATTCCCTATTATCACACACAAAATGTGCGCACACCATAGTTTTACGATATTCAATTTGTCTTGATTATACAGCATTTTTGCTAGCGTTGTCAACTGAATACAATACAAAATAAAAGGCTTGATTTTTATTATTTTTGTAATAATATTATTATAATGTCGGAAAATTACAAAAATGTTGATATATTACTATCAAACAGCGATTTATCCTGTTAAAATGAATTATACGAGGAGTTTTTATGAAAGGCATACAATCAGACTACAAATCATTCGATATTAAGTTGGTAACTGAATGTGCCCGAGCATATAGTACATTTAGCGGACTCGGCTGCACTGTCTCGGACACTAACGGGCAAATTATTCTTGAAACTGGAAAAAGTTGCGCGCGTTGTGAAATTTGTGCTCTTGTAGGTCGCGAAAAGCTTGGCTGCACGGTCGCCCATGCTTACGGAATGACCGAAGCTGAACGTTTTGGCGGTAAATATATTTATTTTTGTCCTATGGGCATGACCTGCTTTGTTTCCCCAATAATGGATAATGGCACAAGTATCGCAAAAATTACAGTTGGACCTTTTTTGATGGTGGAGCGCGAGGATTACATAGCATTTGATTTGCAGGAAAAGCTGAGATTAAATGACGAAGATATTGCCCGCGTGGTTGCTGCTGTTGAAGATGTTCCGTATGTCTCATCTAGCAAGGTAAATTCTCTCTCAATTTTGCTTTTCATGGCAGTTGGTTTCATCAACAACGTTTCTGCATCAAACCGTATGCTTGAAATACAAGATTCCGATGCGATTCAAGGCCAGATTGGCGACTATATTCTTGAGCTAAAATCTGGCGACAAAAACTATGACTACCCTATTAAAACTGAAAAGGAATTAATTGCAAGTATTGCCGAATATGACAAGCCAAAAGCACAAAAGCTTTTGAATGAACTGTTGGGACAAATCTTATTTTCATCAGGCGGAGATTTTTCGAAAATCCGCTCTAGAATTTATGAGCTGCTTGTAATAATTTCCCGCGCAGCAATTGACGCTGGCGCATCTCCCGACCAAACATTCAACATAAATCATATTTTCTTCACAAAGGCACAATCCACAAAAAATATTGATGAACTTTGCCTATTACTCACAGAATTTATGAACAGGTATATTGACAGCCTTTTCGATTTTGCAGATGTCAAAAACGCTGATGTAATCCGCAAGGCTGTACATTATATGCGGCGATGCTGCACCGAAAAAGTCTCACTTGATGACGTCGCAAAGGTTGTTTACTTATCACCCACTTACTTCAGCAAAATGTTCAAATCAGAGATGGGTTGCAGTTTTAACACCTACCTCAACAGGTTGCGTGTTGAAAAAAGCAAACATCTTTTGCTTCAAGCTGATTTGCGCCTTGCAGATATTGCTTGTATGTCTGGTTTCGAGGACCAAAGCTACTTCACAAAGGTTTTTAAACGTGTTACAGGGGTATCTCCGCATTATTTTCGCACATCTGCCGGAAGACATTCTGGCCATAAATAATTATTCAGGAGGAATTGTACATGTCATTATTAAATGAAATCTCCGAACAACTTCAAAAGGGCAAAGCAAAAATCGTAAAAGAGCTTGTCGAGCAAGCAGTCGCTGAGGGTATTCCAGTAAAATCCATCTTGGAAGATGGCCTGCTAAGCGGCATGGGCATTATCGGCACAAAATTTAAGAACAACGAAGTATTTGTTCCAGAAGTTTTGGTCGCCGCTCGCGCAATGAACATGGGTGCTGCTGTTTTAAAGCCACTGCTTGCAGAGTCTGGCGTTAAAGCAACAGGCAAAGTTTGCCTTGGCACAGTCAAGGGAGATTTGCACGACATTGGTAAGAACCTTGTCAAAATGATGATGGAAGGCAAAGGCCTTGAGGTCGTTGACCTTGGCACAGACGTTCCTCCTGAAAAATATATCGAAGCCGCAACAAACGAGAATTGCCAAGTCATCTGCTGCTCTGCACTTTTGACAACGACAATGGGCGTTATGAAGGAAGTTGTTGAAGCTGCTGATAAAGCAGGTATTCGCGACAAGGTTAAAATCATGGTTGGTGGCGCACCTGTCACAGACGCTTTCTGCAAGCAAATTGGTGCAGACCGCTACTCCCCCGACGCTGCAAGCGCAGCCGAAGTTGCAGTCGAGCTTTGCCAAGCAATGTAGTTTTATCCTAAATATTTCGCGGCAGAGATGTTTCACACATCTCTGCCGCTTTTCATTTAATAAATCAAACTTATTGGCCATAATATGCATTTTTGCCGTGTTTTCTTAAGTAATGCTTGTCAAGTAACTCCTGTTGCATTGGCTTGATGTTTGGATTCAGCGACAGATTGTGCCACGCCATCATCGAGACTTCTTCAAGTACAACGGCGTTGTGTACGGCGTTGGTTGCGTCCTTTCCCCAAGTAAAAGGGCCATGGCTATGCACCAAAACGGCGGGAACATCATCGGGGTTTATCCCCGAAAAACGCTCAATAATCACCTTTCCTGTGTCACGCTCATACTCGCCTGCAATTTCCTCCTGCGTCATTTTTCGAGTACACGGAATTTCGCCGTAGAAATAGTCGGCGTGGGTTGTGCCAAGCGCAGGCACGCCTAGCCCAGCTTGAGCAAAAATTGTAGCCCAACGGCTGTGGGTATGCACAATGCCACCAATGTTGCTAAACGCCTTGTAAAGTTCAAGATGTGTGGCAAGGTCAGACGACGGCTTGAGCTTACCCTCAACAGTTTTGCCGCTCATAAGCTCAACTACAACCATATCCTCCGCTTTCATCGCGCTATATTCCACGCCAGAAGGCTTGATGATAACCAAGCCCATTTCGCGGTCAATTGCGGACACATTTCCCCAAGTAAACGTAATTAACCCGTATTTTGGCAATCCAAGATTTGCTTCATATACTTGTTTTTTTAATGTTTCAAGCATAACTGTTTTACCTCAAATTCATTAATTTAATCATTGCTTTGCACTTGGTCTTCATCTGAATCAGTTGTTAATTTCATTTTCTCCAAAAAGTGGAATATTAGGCTTAGAATCATACCCACTATTGTTGCAAGGGCCATACCTTTTAGCTGAACCTGTCCGATTTTTACGTAGATTCCAGAAAGACCTGTGATGAATATTACCGATGTCAGTATTAAATTGCGGGATTTGCTGTAATCGACTTTTGCTTCGACCATCAGCCTAATGCCCGCGGTAGCTATCATGCCAAACAATAGGAAGCTGATGCCACTCATGACAAAAGACGGTATTGTCGAGATGAATGCGGAAATTTTTCCTATAAATGCGATGAAGATTGAAATTACAGCCGCGCCGCCAATAACCCACACACTGTAGACTCTGGTTATTGCCATAACGCCGATGTTTTCGCCGTAGGTTGTTGTGGGAACAGCGCCAACAAAACCAGACAAAGCCGTGGATATGCCGTCTGCTATCAGTGAACGATGCAGGCCTGGATTCTTAATCAAGTCCCGACCGACAACCTTGCTTGTGACAAGCTGATGGCCAATATGCTCGCTAACAACCACGAAGGTTGCAGGAATTATAATCAAGATTGCGTTTAAATCAAACTTTGGAAACTGGAATTTTGGCATTGCGAACGTAGAAGCGGCCGAAATCAAGCTGAAATCAACCAAGCCAAAACAGATGGCAGCCACATATCCTACAACTATCGCAATAAGTATGGGAATGACGCTCATAAAGCCTCTGAATAAAACTGAGCCGAACACCACCGTAAGTAAAGTCAAAAGAAAGACAATGATGTGCCTTGGGTCAATCGCTTGGCCTTCTGCTGGGAAAAATCCGCTTGAACTTGCTGCCACGCCCGCAAGCTCAAGGCCAATTAGCGCGACAACAGGCCCCATTGCGGCGGGCGGTAGCGCAACATCTATCCATTTTGTGCCGAATACTTTGATTATCAGCGCGATTACGCAGAAAAGAATCCCGACCACTACGAAGCCACCTAAAGCGTACTGGTAGCCAAGCTCAGGCCGTGCTAGGATGATAAATGTGGGCGTTAAAAAAGCAAAGCTTGAACCCAAATAGGCTGGCGCTTTGCCCTTAGTTAA
>JAVBKH010000026.1:0-3246 GCA_031554155.1 Oscillospiraceae bacterium | reverse complement strand
TTTTTCCTCGCCATAGTCACGAAAAACTCTTGTCATCTCGTCAATGGAGTAGGTGTTCAGCAAATCTTTTGCCGAAAAACCGCCGCCACTCATTCGCATATCAAGCGGCGCATCGCTGTGGTAGGAGAACCCACGCTCGGGCGTGTCAAGCTGGTGTGACGAGACCCCTAGGTCAAGCAAAATCCCGTTGACATACGAAATCTCAAGGCTGTTCAGCACCGAAGTCATGTCACGAAAGTCGCTTTGAATAACGGTTGCGGGCAAGCCTGCCAAACGTATCATGGCAGCTTTTACCGCGATGGGGTCTTTGTCTAGCGCAATTAGTCTGCCAGTTGTCAGCCTTTTTGCAATCTCCAACGAATGGCCCGCTCCACCCGCTGTACCGTCAATATATATTCCCTCGGGTGTGATGTTAAGGCCGTCCAAGCATTCATTTAGTAAAACCGATATATGATGAAATTCCACAGCATTTTCCTTCATTTTTGCCTTAGCTAAAAGCCAAGATTGTCCATTGCTTCGGCCATCATGTCCGCGGTAAGCTCACCGCAGCTTTCAAGCCAATGCTCCTTGTCCCAGATTTCTGCGCGAACTGATGCGCCAATCACCATGACTTCTTTGTCGAGGCCTGCATAATCGCGTAAATTTTGCGGGATTACCACACGGCCTTGCTTATCTGGCACAACATCGGCTGCACCTGCAAACAAAAAACGCTGCAACTGCCGCGACTTTGACACTGGCAAAGCGCGAATTTTATCTTCTAGGATTTGCCATTCGTCCTCGGAGTATACGCAAAGGCATTTATCTAGGCCTTTTGTGATTATGAACCGAGAACCGAGGCCCTCTCGAAGCTTGGCAGGGAAATTTACGCGGCCTTTTTCGTCCAGACTGTGCTGGTATTCGCCGATTAACAATTCCCCACCTCCTATTATTTTTTAGGTTTTTCAAACCACTATTACCCACAATTAACCACTGAACATATTATAACGATATGCTTAGAAATTTGCAATAGGCAATTTGGAACGAAAAAACAAAACGCGCCGACCGTTTATGGCCAGCGCGATAAATATGTGGGTATGTTGTGGACAAAAAGTTTTCAACCACCAAATGTGGCATGGTTAAAAATTATTCGGAAAGATTTAGCAATAGTTACAATTAGTTAAATCTATATAAATTAACGGCGCAAAAATCTAGGCTTGAACCAACAAATATAAAGTGCGATGTAGCGAGAAAGTAGGTAGTCGTACATCCAAAAAGTAAAGTTCACGCCGAGTAACATAATTGCGGGACTGTACTTGCCTAAAACGTCGCTGCTTTCAGCGGCTGCGGCAAGACCAAAAAAGTGCAGGGTGATATAATACCCGATAATCATTGCGATGTTGAAGATTAAAAATTTTAAAACACGCTGCCAATATTTGGATGAAATCTTTTCAATACGTGGCTTTAAAATGGAGTAATAGCCGAAAAAGGAGATGAACAAAAGCTTTGAGTCCAGGTCTGGCACAATAAAAAGCGAGAGGACTGCAACCGTGACAAACACTAGCCAAGCCGTTTTCTCGCCGTTTTCGATTACTACGACGGTGAGCATTGCGCCCGCAAGCATAGGCATGGCAAACGATGAAAACGGAACAATCGACGACAGAAACATAATAAGCAGGCAAAGCGCTGAAAAAACGCCGCCAAGAGCAATTCGCGTTGCTTGTTCAGACTTCACGTCAGCAGCCTCCGCCTAGGCAGTCGCAAAAGCAGTCGGCGCAGTAAAGTGCTGCACAAAAATCGCAGATGCTGCAACCGCCGCCCGCGCCCATTGGTGAGGTGCGAAAAGGGCTGCCCTGGGGTCGGCCATTTTGGCGCTGCCATTGAAGCTGCGCAAAAGCATTTTTATATTCGCCATTTTGCGGCTCCATGTTGCAAGCTCTAGCGTAGTTTTCGTAAGCATCGTCTAGCCAGCCGCGATATTGCTGCACAGTGCCTTTTAAGAAGTACCATTCGGCGTCGCGCTTGTCAAAGGGAACACCATCGAGCAATTCTTCAGCGTCGGTGACGCGGCGGGAGTTTATCATGCGGCGAATGTCGGCGAACTGGGAGTTTTGCGAGTAATCGTTGGACCGTTGGTAACTGCCAGTTGGGGATTGCCCTTTCTTACGTTGCTCTACAATTGAATCGTAAGCTTCGTTAATTTCTTTCATTTTTTCCGTTGCAAGGTCGGAGAGGGGGTTGTCACCGTAGTTGTCGGGGTGATATTTGCGCGCAAGCTCGCGGTAAGCGGTTTTAACTTCGTCGTCACTTGCTGATTGCGAGACCTGTAGAACCTTGTATGGGTCGGACATTTTGATGTCTCCTAACTATTTTTCTGACTTTTTCTTTGGCTTACGCTGTCCGCGCTTGCTCGTAATCCAAGCGCAATAATGTTGTCGAGAATTGGGCGAAATTCGCATAGCGTCAACAAATCGTAAGCTTTTGCAGCTTCGCCGATTGTCATATAGACTGATTCTTTTGCGTATTCACGTGCAGCTTTAATTTTTTCGGTATCTTTAGGTTTTAGGCTAAACTTGAAAATCAGCGGATTGTACCCGCCGCTTTTAAGGTCGGAGTCAAGGTCGTCAATTGCGTCGCAGATATAAACAAATCTGCCGATGCAGTAGCCGAGCCGCTCCAAGATTTTGTGGGATTTTTCGTCTAGGGAGAGTTGCATAAAAAGCTTGCCCATTGCAGAGGCTGTCGGCTCTGCCGCTTCATCTAGACTTGCAGATTTTTTAGCTTCAACTGCTGATTGCTGTTGCATTGAAATTCGAATGATTTCGTCGGCTTCTGGATTTTTTGCGGCTGCTTTTTTTCGTGCAGAAGCTGTGAAGGGTCTTAGCAGACTAAATCCAAGCCTACCGATAAATTTTGAATCCTCAATATTATCAATAAGCTTGTAGTAAAGCATGATTGCTGCTACATCTGCGCCAAGTTCAAGGGAAGGCGCATTGTTCATGCAAGGAACTTTTTTTAAGGGGTTAACGTAGCAGCGATGTCGAGATATTGACGCAGTTTCGTCCGAAAGTGAAAAATGCAGCATACTTAAAAAAGTAAAATCATAACTTAGTGTCATGCGGGCAAGTGGACCGTAACTTTTGCCTAGCTGGCCGCAAAGCCCACAATAGACGGCTTTGTATGCTTCAAACTCACAGATTTTAAGTTCGGGCTTGAATGGCTTTACATATCCAAACAAGAAAGCCACCCTCCAAACAATTGTTAATATTA
>JAVBKH010000041.1:0-3701 GCA_031554155.1 Oscillospiraceae bacterium | reverse complement strand
CGCTGTGGGTATGCTTGCGACTTTGGGCATTACACTTGCAACTGACGCTTACGGCCCTGTTGCCGACAACGCAGGCGGCATCGCTGAAATGTGCGGCATGGGCAAACACGTTCGCGAGCGCACAGATGCTCTTGATAGCCTTGGCAACACAACCGCTGCTACGGGAAAAGGCTTTGCAATCGGCTCGGCAGCGCTCACTGCTCTTGCACTTATCGCAGCTTACAAAGACCAAATTCATGTACTTAACCCCAACTTTGTCTTCAACATCGAAATTACAAACCCGCCTGTGCTTGTGGGCTTGTTTGTGGGTGGTGCGCTTCCGTTCCTGTTCGCCGCTATGACTATGGAGGCTGTTGGCAGAGCAGCACAGAGCATCGTGGTTGAAGTGCGTCGTCAGTTCAAGGAAATTGTCGGCTTAATGCAGGGCACCGCGGAAGCGGACTACGAGACTTGCGTTGATATTTGTACAAAAGCAGCGCAAAAAGAAATGATTGCTCCCGCTTTGACGGCAATAATCGTGCCTATCGTAGTCGGGTTGGTCCTTGGAGTAAACGGCGTTGTCGGTATGCTCGCAGGCGCAACGGTTTCTGGCTTTGTGCTTGCAATTATGATGGCTAATTCTGGCGGAGCTTGGGACAACGCGAAAAAGCACATTGAAGGTGGCGCATTAGGCGGTAAAGGCTCGGACGCTCACAAGGCCGCAGTAGTCGGCGACACAGTTGGCGACCCCTTTAAGGATACCTCCGGCCCTTCAATTAATATTCTTATTAAGCTTATCTCGATGGTTTCCATTGTTTTTGCGGGTCTTATTATGGCAATATCTTTTATCAAATAAACGTGTGGTAGCAAAATAAAGCTACAAATTTAAAAAATCGAAGCTACAGAATATGTGGCTTCGATTTTTTATTGGATATAAGCTGAATCAGATTCTATCTCTAAACTATGGGCTTAACTACAGGGATTACAGTGTCGCCCGCGTGGACACCTTGAACGCTTGAAAGAATCAAATCGCCCTTGGTTAGCTTGTCGGAGGTAATCTCAACCATTGTAGGAGTTTCAAGTCCGCGTACAACTGTAATTTCCTCTGCGAGATATTTGCCGTCAGCTTGTTTTTTTGCTACAATAACGATGCTCTCGCCTTTTGCATTCTTGCTTACGGAAGAATATGGCGCTGCAAAAACTTCTTTTTTGCTTTCAGTATCAATTTTCATGCGGACATGCATTCCTGCTTTGAGTCTGCTTGAGCCAGTGGAATCCACGGTTGCTTTGGTCTCATATGTTGCTTTCGGAGATGCAATATTTTCGCCTGTAGGAGTTTTTGCGGTGGTTGAAGCAATTTTTGTTACTTTTCCTGTGTACAAATCGTCTTCGTCAGCATCGGGGCTAATTGTTACGTTTGAACCTGTGCTAACATCGATAATGTCGAATTCATCAATATTCGCGACTGCTTCAAGCTTTGAGGTGTCCTCAATCACGAACAAAAGTCCGCTGCCAGGTGCACCCTCTGCGACATTTACCACGGTAACAACTCCCGATGTAGGCGCTGTGACGACTGATTTTTCCAAGTCTAGCTTCAATTTTTGTACGCCAAGCCACTGGTCGGAGAGATTTGCGTTAAGCTTTGCAGATTTGACTTGATTTTGTATATTAATTATAGATTCGTCGTACTGAATTTTTGCAGTTTTAAGTCCTTGTTTTGCGTCTGTAAGTGCTTTTTTGGCATTTTGCAATGCAATTTCTGCGGAGTCAACCGCATTTTCTTTGGCGACTATACTCGCGCGCTTTCCCTCATATGCGGCTTTCAATTCATATGGTAGGCTTTCAACATCGGTAGTGCTTTCAAGGTCGTTTGCATCGCGAAAATCCCTCAAATCACGGCGGGCATAGCTATCCGCCTGTTGTGCGCCAAGCAAATTTATTTCTGCGGTTTCCACTGCTTTTTCAGAGCTGACAACAAGGCTCTCTGACCTTTGCATTGTAGCGTCAAAATCTTTTTCGTTGTTGAACTTGGCAGTCTCAAGCGCTAACTGCGCTACTGAAAGGCTATGCTGCGCCTTGGCCTCGGCCTCGGAGATGGCGGTGCTTTGCTGCTCAATGCTAAGCTCTAACGATTTTGTGTCAAGCTGGCAAAGTAAGTCGCCTTCTTTTACTGTGTCGCCAACCTTTACAGCAAGGTTTTGCACAGGATATGCAACCGTGGAATAGATTTTGGTGACGTCGCTGCTTTGAACAAAACCAGGAACATCAATATTGTTTGTAAGCTCGGTATAGTCAAGCGCAGTAGCTTCAATGCTTTGCGGCAAAATTACTTCTGGTGTTGGAGTTGCGGCGGTAAATCCAACGATTGCAACTGTGCAAGCGAGAGCAACCACCAAGACGGAAAGAGAAATCTTTTTCATGTATATATCCTCCAAAAATTACATTAACTTTATTTTAACTGTTGCGTTTGTGCCTATAATATCGTCGAGGTGCGCGTCGTCGTTTAGTGTAATTTTAACTGGCAATTGCTGCACAACCTTTGTGTAAGTCCCGCTTGTGGTAAGGCTTGTAATGTTGCCTTTAAGTGCTGCGTCTGTTACTTGCTCAACAGAAGAAATGTGGCCAACAAAGGTCTTTTTGGGGTATGCATCAAGGGTTACGGTCACGTCCTGCCCCTCTTTGATTTTGCGTATTTGAGTTTCGTCTATGTTTGCAGTGATGCATGTGGCTGAAATATCCGCGATTACCGCCACAGGAGTTGCGGGGGTTATTGCTTGGCCAAGGGTAACGTCACACTTGATGACTTGGCCGCTTATGGGCGCTTTCACCTTCGGGCCGTCCTTGACTTTGGCAATAACGTCATCTTGGGACACTCTAACGCCCTTTGCCACGCTGATTCTTTCAAGCTCACCTGCTTGACCAGATGTGACTGTGTAAAATGTTGAGGTAATTTTTGCGTTGTCTGTAGTGAGATAATGTGCGTTCAACCAATAGAAATAGTAGCCGATTCCAAGACCTATAAAAATTAGAATTGCGATTACAAGGAAAATACGATTTTTTACTTTACCCATGCTAAATGCTCCATTCGTAGTATATTGCTCCGCTTACGCGGTGATATCTTCTTCAGCTTCCTCAAACTGGCTGTTGTACAAATCGGCGTAGAAGCCGTTTTTCTGAAGTAGCTCGTCGTGGTTGCCCTGCTCGATTATGTCGCCGTCCTTTAGCACAAGAATTGTGTTGGCATTCTTGATTGTGGAAAGTCTGTGAGCAATAACAAAACTTGTTCTGTCCTTAATTAGTTCGTCCATAGCGCCTTGAATCAGAATCTCTGTTCTTGTATCGACAGAGCTTGTGGCTTCGTCGAGAATTAGGATTTTGGGGTTGGACAAAATGACTCGCGCTATAGTGAAGAGCTGCTTTTGTCCTTGGGAGATGTTGCTCGCTTCTTCGTTTAGCACCATCTGATAGCCACCTGGCAGCGAGCGAATAAATTCGTCGCATCTTGCGGCTTTTGCAGCTGCTATAACTTCGTCGTCAGTGGCGTTAAATGTGCCGTACCTTATGTTTTCCATGATTGTCTCATTGTAGAGCCAAGTGTCTTGCAGCACCATGCCGAAGCAGGAACGAAGCTGTTCACGCGGCATTTCAAAAATATTAACTCCGTCAATCTTTATGCTGCCGCCGCCAATATCGTAAAACCGCATGAGCAGCTTGACGATTGT
>JAVBKH010000156.1:0-5573 GCA_031554155.1 Oscillospiraceae bacterium | reverse complement strand
AGCTGTGTGGTTGGACGTGGAGGATTGACTCCCCCGATTTTTGCTGGCGGCTATTTTGTTGATGAAAAATTAAAGGAGTTTTTGGTTAGGGGAGCGTTGGCGCCCCATGCCTCAAACTTGGGCGGACTTTTAGCCGCAGACTTTGCAGAGCCGCTCAATATACCAGCCTACATTTATGACGGCGTTTCCTCAGACGAATTCGACGATATTGCAAGAATTACGGGCATGCCCGAAATTTTGCGCTACAGCGCATGTCATGTGCTCAATTCGAAAGCTGTTTCAAGAAAGTACGCCGAAAAACTCGGCAAAAAATATGAGGATTTGCGCTTGATTGTCGCTCATCTTGGCGGCGGAATTACGTTTAGCGCACATCAAAACGGAAAAATCATTGACTCCCTTGCCGATGACAGCGGCTCGTTTGCGCCCGAGCGTTCGGGTAGTCTGCCAATTTTAAGCTTGATTGACATGTTTTACGAACACCCAATCCCTAAAAAGGATATGGTGCGCAAGGTGCGTGGTTCTGGCGGCCTAAAAGCGCTGCTCGGAACATCAGATTGCCGTGAAATTGAGCAGCGGATTGCGAACGGCGACGCAAAATCCAAGCTGATGTATGACGCTATGATTTACCAGATTGGAAAAGGTATTGGATTGCTTTCGGCGACACTGAAGGGCAAAATCGACGCAATTATTTTAACAGGCGGCCTTGCTTACTCAGAGTATGTAACCACGCGTGTTACCGAATACGTGAGCTTTATCGCACCAATCGAAATTTTAGCTGGACAGTTTGAAAACGAGGCACTAGCTCTCGGCGGGCTGCGCATTTTGCGCGGCGAAGAACAAGCACATCTAATTTGAATGATGTCCAACTTTTCAAATCCCGCTTGACTTTTTTTACCAAGTGGGATATAATTACTGTGTAAATGTTAAACGTTTACGGGTAATCGTTTAACATTTAGCAAAGCAATTTGACGCCTATTCAGAAAAGAGGTGCCAATGCTATGAGTATCAAAAAAATTGCAGATTTAACAGGGCTTTCAGTCGCAACTGTGTCCCATGTAATCAACGGCACACGGGGCGTATCAGAAAAAAGCCGCGAAACGGTGCTTGCTGCAATCGAAAAAATTGGCTACCGCCCTAATCGTGCAGCTAGAATGTTGAAAACACAAAAGTCAAATACTGTGGCGCTTGTTATTCCAAGCGTAAAACCAGGTCGTTCAACTAATTTTTTCTTTATGAACGTGATTTCTGGCGCGAAGGACGCACTTGAAGCCCAAGGCTACGACTTGATTGTGTCCACCTACGACGAGGTTGACGCTAAAAACCCACGCGTAGGCAGTGACGAGCGCGCTGAACTTGCCGTGACACAAAAGCTTTGGGTTGACGGGTTGCTGCTTGTGCCAGGTGACAGGCAAAGCCGCGCTGTTGAGCTTGCAACAACGGTGGCGATTCCGTTCGTACTGATTGATAGAACTGTCGAAGGTGCAGATTGTGCCAGTGTTTTTTCTGACAATTACACAGCCACGCGGCGAGCAATCAGACTTTTTCACGAAAGCGGCAAGCGGCGAATCGGCTTTGTTGGCGGCATGATAAGCTATTCTACAGGCTTGGACCGTTTTCGCGGCTACCGCGACGAGCTTGAAGCTCTCGGCATCGACTACGACGAGAAAATCGTGCGCCACGACGTTGACTACACGCTTGAGGCCGCAAAAAAAGCAGCATATGAGCTGCAAGAGCAAGGCGTTGACGCAATATTCACGTCAAACAATGTACTTACGATGGGCGTGCTTAAATATTTAGGTGACCAAGGTATTAAAATACCGCAGCAAGTCGGCGTTATTGGCTACGAGGACTATGAATGGATGGAGATTTTTTCGCCTCCAATTACAACCGTACGTCAGCAAAGTTACGCCATGGGCGCAATTGCAGCCGAAATGCTACTTGAACAATTTGCAAAGGTTGCTTGCCCGTGCAAACATCAAGTTTTAGAGGCCCCGTTAATCATTCGCAAGTCACACGGTTAGTTTTATTTAAATTTAAATATAAAAGGAGAGTTTTTAATGTCAAAACCAAGAATAGGTATTCGCCCAACAATTGACGGACGCTGGTTTGGAGTTCGCGAAAGCCTTGAAGCTCAAACAATGGGCATGGCAAAGGCCGCTGCAAAACTCATCAGCGAGAATCTTTTTTACCCTGACGGCAGCGCTGTCGAGTGTGTAATTAGCCCATGCACAATTGGTGGCGGCGCTGAAGCCGCAAAATGTCAAGAATATTTCGATACTCAAAACGTTACAGCCACGCTGACAGTAACGCCTTGTTGGTGCTACGGCAGCGAAACAATGGACTTAAATCCGTCCACAGTCAAGGCTGTATGGGGCTTTAACGGTACAGAGCGCCCAGGCGCAGTATATCTTGCCGCAGTCATGGCTGCTCACGCTCAACGCGGCTTGCCCGCATTTTCAATCTACGGCCATGATGTTCAAGATGCCGGAGACGCCTCTGTTCCTTGCGATGTCCAAGAAAAAATCTTGCGCTTTGCTCGTTGCGCTGTCGCAGTCGGCTGCATGAAAAACACCGCTTACGTCGGCTTCGGCTCTGTTTCCATGGGTATTGCAGGCTCCGATGTTGACGCTATTTTCTTCCAAAAATATCTTGGAATGCGCGCTGAATGGGTCGATATGACCGAGATTTTGCGCCGCATTAAGCTAGAAATTTACGACCACGCAGAGTTTGACAAGGCTTTGGCATGGGTTAAATCAAGCTGCAAAGCAGGCATTGACAAAAACGACGCAAACGTAAAACATACAGACGCGCAAAAAGAGGAAGAATGGGCAACCAACGTCAAGATGGTGCTGATTTTCCGCGACATCATGAACGGCAACCCCAAACTTGCCGAGCTTGGTTGGCACGAAGAAGCTCTTGGACGCAATGCGCTTGTAGCAGGTTTCCAAGGTCAGCGCATGTGGACTGACTGGCAACCTAATGCTGACTTCCCAGAGGCTATCTTGAACTCTAGCTTTGACTGGAACGGCAAGAAAAAGCCAGAAATTTTTGCAACTGAAAACGACGCACTAAATGGTGTCTCAATGTTATTCGGCCACCTGTTGACTGGCACAGCTTCCGTTTTTGCAGACGTTCGCACATACTGGAGCCCAGAAGCTGTGAAGCGCACAAGCGGAGTTGAGCTTACTGGCAAGGCTGCAAACGGCATAATTCATCTAATAAATTCTGGTGCGGCTGCCCTAGACGGCTCTGGCTGCGCAACTGACGACAAGGGCAACCACTTGATGAAAAAATGGTGGGAAATGACCCAAAAAGACTGCGATTCTTGTCTTGCAGCTACTGATTGGGCACCTGCAAACGTTGGATATTTCCGCGGCGGCGGCTTCTCAAGCCATTTTAACACCAACTTCGAGATGCCTGTAACCATGATTCGCCTAAACCTCGTGGACGGCCTAGGCCCAGTCCTACAAATTGCAGAGGGTTACACTGTCGTGCTGCCCGAAAAAGTCCACAACCACATTGAGCAGCGCACAGACTCCACTTGGCCAACGACTTGGTTTGCTCCAAATCTCACAGGCGAAGGCTCATTCAAGGACGTTTACAGCGTCATGGCAAATTGGGGCGCAAACCACGGCACACTCACCTATGGCCATATTGGCGCAGACCTTATTTCCCTTGCTGCGATGTTGAGAATTCCAGTTTCACTGCACAACGTCAGCGACGAGAGCATTTATCGTCCACATTCATGGGCAGCTTTTGGCACACAATGCCTTGAAAGTGCTGATTACAGAGCATGCGAAACCTATGGCGCAATGTATAAATAATTTCGCAATTTACTTTGAGTATATTATAACTTAACAAAAAGCCCCACCGTTGCAAAATATGCGACGGTGGGGTTTTCGTTTGATAAGAGATTGAAATTATGCCACTACTAAACAATACCGCAAATTTCGCCGATGTTATCGAGCTTTTGATTATCACAATATAAATTTAGTCCGTCGATTACTTCTAAAGCTGCCGTTGGCTGCATAAAACTTGCTGTGCCGATTTGTACGACTGTTGCACCTGCCATGATAAATTCCACGACGTCCTGCCATTTTGTGATTCCGCCTAATCCCATCACTGGGATTTTAACTGCATGTGAAACTTGATGCACCATTCGCAACGCAATCGGCTTGATTGCAGGGCCAGAAAGGCCAGCGTACACGTTTTCGAACACAGGCTTTCTTGCTTTGATGTCTATTGCCATAGCAAGAAACGTGTTGACAAGCGAAATTCCGTCAGCGCCTTCGTCTTCACAGGCTTTTGCGAGAGAAACAATGTCCTCTGCGTTTGGCGAAAGCTTTACAACAAGCTTGTGCTTGCAAATTGCGCGCACTTTCCGCACAATTTCTCGCGCAATCTCGGTTTTAACTCCAAAATTCATGCCGCCCTGTTTCACGTTTGGGCAGCTTATGTTTAGCTCCAAAATATCAAGCTCAACTTCGTTTAAAAGCTCCACGCCAAGCAAATAATCTTCGACGCTATGTCCGCCAAGGTTCACAATATTCACAATGTCAAGGTTATTTACCCAACTGAGGTCACGCTCAATAAAGCCTTTTATACCAGGGTTTTCTAGCCCAACACTGTTCATGATTCCGCTTGCGGTCTCAAAAACGCGCATACCTGTGTTGCCGTCACGCGGGTTTAAAGTCAAGCCCTTGGACGAAATACCCCCAAGCCGTTCAATATCGAATATTTCGTTTAGTTCTCGGCCAAATCCACATGTGCCCGAAGCAAGAACTATCGGATTCTTAAACTTTACCCCTGCAAAATCGGTCGCAAGCTTGTTCATATGCCGAACACCTCCTTCGCTGCAAGAACAGGGCCGTCCTTGCAAGCCTTTTTGTTGCCGCTTGCTGTTTTGCAGCTACAAACAAGGCATGTGCCAATCCCGCAAGCCATGCGGTTTTCAAGGGAAACTAGCAACTTGTCCTCAACGTTTTGCTCGGCACACTTTTTGTAAAGTGCGCGCATCATAACTTCAGGGCCACATGTAAAAATATGGTCGTAATCTTTTGGCTCAAGTTTCTCCGTTATGTAGCCACCCACGTCAGTAGTCACGCTGTCAGCGACTTTGCTGAACTCATCTTCGAGCAAAGCTTCGTCGGAAAAGCCTAGAAAAACGTCAATTGTACAGTTTGGTTTAGCCGCCTTGAGCTGCTTTGCAGCGAAGTAAAACGGCGCGATGCCTACGCCACCTCCAACAAATGCAATTTTTCCGTCAACAATCGGGAAACCTGTGCCGTTTGGCCCTTGTAGCGTGATTTCGTCACCATCTTTAAGGCGCGAAAAAATCTCCGTGCCCTCCGCTACAACCTTGTAGAGGAATGTCACGTTGCGCTCGTCGGCATCAAAAACGCTGATTGGACGCGACAAAACAGGGTATGAGCTCCACGCGCGCAGCATGTAGAATTGGCCCATCTTGGCGTCATTTTCGCACTGTACTTTTATAAGAAAAAAATCCTTAGAAAGCTGCTTGTTAAACA
This sequence comes from Oscillospiraceae bacterium, assembly GCA_031554155.1. Classification (GTDB taxonomy): domain Bacteria; phylum Bacillota; class Clostridia; order Oscillospirales; family Ruminococcaceae; genus WRAV01. Next base: position 45 of record JAVBKH010000156.1, on the reverse strand, counting down.
ATATTTTAGACATTGCATCACCTATTCCTAAATATCAGCGAACAC
>JAVBKH010000128.1:0-20868 GCA_031554155.1 Oscillospiraceae bacterium | reverse complement strand
CTCCGCGAAATCCCAAGTATTCCATGCACTGCGTGTAAATACTGCGTAGAAAGTTGCCCACAGAATATACTTATTCCCAATGTTTTTGCGGCGTATAATCGCGGCATAACTTATAATGATTTTGCAGGCGCAAAAGGCCGCTACGGATTTGAAACCATGCTAAACGGCAAAGCCTCTGACTGCATTGCCTGTGGTAACTGCGAGCGGGTCTGCCCTCAGCATATCGAAATTATTGAAAGCATGAAGACAGTTGCCGATGTGATGGAAAAAAAATAACGACTTGATTAACTTAAAGCTCAAGCTTGCGTCTCGGAGAAAAGCTGCCTAGATATTGCAAGTGCTGATGCGGGATTTTGCACCATAAACGCGTTTAACGCGTCCTTGCTGATGCCACGGGATAAAGCCAAAGGAATGAACTTTGTCTGAATGTAATCAAGCCCAAAGTCTGCGCCATACGCTTTCATGCGCTTGCTTGTAGTGTCAAGCCCGAGCAAAATTTTGTCGCCAAAGCCAGCGTCTATCATTTGCAGCAGTATGTCAATTTCAGCTATATCATCGTGATATTTACTTCTGCAAATGGTGTCGTATTCCGCAAAGCAACCCCGTTTAAGAAGCTCCCTGTGTACGCCAAGGTCGCTGACCGCTCTGTCAAGGTGGCAGTAAATTCGTTTTTCTGCCAATACCCCTTCTTTCTGCAAAAAATCGTCGAGCGCGATTGGGTCAGAACCTTTTTCCACATGGATTAATATGGGCGAAGATGTTTTTACTGCCGCCGACGCTGCCGCTTTAAATAGTTGTGTATACCGATTATCTAGTCCGCAAGAATCCAGCGCAGTTTTTATTATGCCAGCTTTTGCTGAATGATAGACTTTTGGCCGGCTTCTGTCTCCATCTGTAAACATGCCTGTCTCAAGCTCGTGAACAAACACAGCTTCAAGCTGCTCTATTGTAGACGTAAAAACCCAGTGGTCGTCACGATAGAAGATTAGCTTATGAAAACCAGTGCTAGCGATAATATTGACGTTACTAACGCACGAAATGCGTACCAGCTCCTCCGACGTGCGACCACAGCCAACGGGTTGCGCGTCCACAAGACTTTCACCACCCGATAATTTGAACAGTTGTACTTCTTGAAGTGATTTTTCTGGGTCGTCGATGCAAATTGCGGGGTCGACCTCGAAGCTTTTGCCTTTAGCAATTAAAATATGCTCGTGGCAATGACAAAACCCCAATTGCTCTGGTTTTATTGGGCCACACACTGTTTGGACTTTTGAAACGCACATTTTTTAGCACCTCAATTTTGATAATTATAAATGAAGAAGCCCGCTAATTGGGCTTCTTCATTTATTTTGCCAAGGTTTATTACTCGTAGCGGACGATACATTTTAACGCTATTTCACGGTTTTTCAGCTTATCGAACGCACTTATTACGTCTTTGAACTCTACATAATCAGAAATATAATCCTTTAGCTTGATTGCCCCACATTGTAGCCATGCCAATATTTGAGTATGTGCCTCGCCCTCTTCTTTTTTCGAGGGCATCTGCTGGAAGCACAAATTCCAATTGTATGGCGCGTTTGTCCAGTCTAGCTGCATTGAGCAGGTGGGTGCAATACCGTAGCAGCAGATTTTTCCGCGGTCGCGAATTAACCCCATGCCTTGGTTTATTATGGATAAAATTCCAACTGCGTCCAGTACAAAATCTACACCGTCGGGCATGATTTCTCTGACCTTTTGCGAAACGTCTACGTTTTTGCTGTTAAAAGCATAAGTTGCGCCGTTCTTTTTAGCGGCTTCAATTTTGTTGTCGTCAATGTCAAACGCTATTATTGGACCGACCCCTAGCAGGCTCATAAAGCGGATAAACGTCATGCCAACAGGGCCACAGCCGAATATTACGACGCTTTGGTTTGCAGACATACCAAAGGTTTTGATTGAACTCAAGACCTCCCGCAGTGTAATAATCATGGCTGCGTCTACGGCGTCGATTTCAGGCGGAACGATTAATTGAGCGCAGGCACATTCGGGGAATTCGTTGCTGCCGATTGCAAGGCCTGCCTTACTTAAAGCTACAACGTCGTTGACAACGCCGTATTCGGAGTATGCACCCCAACCAGAGTTAACGTCATCTACTGCGTCTACAAAAGGCAGTAGCACAATATCCCCCACCTTGTACCCCGTCACCTTTGAGCCTATTTCAATGACTCTGCCAACGCCCTCATGTCCAAGCATAAGCGGATAATCGCGCTCGTAGGTAAAGCCTTTAAACGCGCCGTGAATCAGCTTTGTATCTGTGCCGTTGCAAACTCCGCAGCTTACGGTTTTAACCAATGCTTGATAATCACCATATGTAGGTACAGGAACTTCGCCAAACGACAATTCGCCCTTTTCGTTTACAATTAAAGTTTTCATACGCTCAACTCCTTATTATATTGTAATAATGTAATTACATAAAACATAAATAGCATAGCACGTAAAATTCTCGTTGTCAATGCAGCATAATTAAAATAAAGTCACCGCAATCAAGACGAATTACGGTGACTTTTGGCTTAATATAAAGCAAAACTAGGAATTTAGCGCAGAATATCGACGCTGAATTTGTTGAGGTCTCCGCGATAACGCGCTATTGAAAATTCAACTGGCGACGGTGCATCGTCCGAATAAGCCAAGGTTTTAACTAAACTAAGCGCTTTGTTTGGGGCAATATTAAGCAGCTCCGCTTCTTTGCGGCGGGCGTTAACAGCCTCAATTTCGCGCCGAACTCTGTTAATATGCACGTGACACAGACTCTCAAGCGACTCATAAAGCGAGTGTTCCTTGAAGTTTACGTCCATTAGCTTTTTGTATTGCTCAAAGGGCAAAAAAGTTTCTACATACACGAGCGGGATATTATCGGCGGAGCGTAGCCTTCTTAGATAGATTAACGGAGCTTCAAGCTCCAGCCCCAGTTTTTCGTTGGCTTCGTGGGGACCTACTAGCTTTTCTAGGGCTAAAACCTCGGTATGGGGCGTCATGCCCTTTGCAAGCATTTCGTTATTGAAGCTTTCAAGCTTACTAAAAAAACGCTCGTCAACCTTGGGCTTGGATACAAAAGTTCCCTTTCCCTTATATCTGCTCAGATAACCCTCGGCAACTAGCTCGCTAAAGGCTTGGCGTATCGTCGGTCTGCTTACATCAAGCAGCGCGCATAGCTCGCTTTCGGGCGGCAACATATCGCCATCGTGTAGGGTCGAGTCCTCAATTAAAGTGAGAATCTGCTTCTTTAGCTGGTAATAAAGTGGAATAGGTACGTTTTTATCCAGCCTAATTGAACTTAGGGCATGCTGCATTTTATAGCTCCTTACTAGCTTACACTTGAATTAATACCAATTTTAGATGTTAGCCAGCCTTTGATAAATTGGTTTTAATTGGTTGTAGGAATCGCTAAACAAAGAGTACATGCGGGAATAAGTTTCTGCAAGGTCTTTGTTTGGTTTAATTTCTTTGATTGGCTTGTTAAGTTTTTCAGCAACCAAAAAGTCGGGGTATGCGCCAATGCCAACTCCGCCGCAAATTGCAGCGCCCATTGAGGTTGCTTCCTCCAGATATTGAGGAACAAGTAGGGGCTTTTGCCAAATATCTGACAAAATTTGTAGCCATGTTTCGCCCTTTGTCCCGCCGCCTATCATAATCACATCTTCAATTTTAGCATATTCTTCTAAAATGTCCAGAATTATTTTTAGATTGAATCCCACGCCTTCAAGAACTGCTCTGGCCATGTCTCCCTTGCCTGTGGATATGCCCATACCAATGAACGCGCCTCTTGCGTTGTGGTCCCAAAGCGGTGAGCGTTCGCCCAATAGGTATGGCAGGAACAAGAGCCCGTTTGCGCCTACGGGGGACTTTTCCACAAGTCTGTCAATTAGTTTGTAGGAGCTGATACCCGCGATTTTACCTGCATAGCTTTCCTCGCCGCACAAAATATCGCGAAACCATGCATAGGAATAACCTGCCGCTTGCATTGTGCCGCATGGTGTATACAGATTTTCGTCAAGATGGAGCCAGTTAAACGTGCGCATTTCGGGGTCAAAATACGGTTGCTTTGCGGCTGTGGAAATCCAAGATGATGAGCCAACTACGTTGTACACCTTGCCTTCTTTGACAACACCCGCGCCAACACATGCACAAGAGCCGTCGCCGCCGCCGATTACGACGGGGGTGCCTTCAAGCAGCCCACAAAGCCGAGCTGCTTCGGTTGTGACCTTGCCCGCAATATGGGTTGAGGCAAACAAGTCGGGCAGCAAATCCCTGCGAATTTCGAATGCATCAAGCAATTCCTGCGACCACATCTTTTTGCTTATATCAAGCAAGTTCGTGCCAGAGGCGTCGGAGTAATCCGTTACAATTTCGCCTGTTAGCTTGAGTATAATAAATTCTTTGGCGTGAAGCATTTTGTCGGCTTTTTTGTAGACATCAGGCTCATTGTCGCGCACCCAAAGCAGCTTTGCCGCCGAGTACGACGCGCTTAATCTATGCCCTGTGATATTATAGCCCTTTTGTATGTCAATTCTCTCAAGCATATATTTTTCCTGCTTGGAGCTTCGAGTATCCGCCCAAATCATCATATTTCGCAGTGGCTCGCCGTTTTTGTCGACTAAGAGACAGCCCATCATCTGTGCGGAAAAGCTAATGCAGGCAATTTCCGCCGCAGGTATGCCAGTTTTCTCAAGCAATTGTTTAGTTGAATCGCAAACTGCTTTCCACCAACTGTTTGCGTCCTGCTCTACCCAGCTTTCATGGGGATAATATGTGGGATAATCGCAGACGAGGCTGCCTTTTAGGCTACCGTCCAAATCATAAAGGGTTGCTTTGTTGCCGCTTGTTCCTAAATCGTGAGCCAGAATATACTGTTTCATTATGTATACCCTTTCTTTTTCAAAATTTAAGCGCGCTGTTGCTTAACAATGGCGACGGATTGCTCACAAATTTTCGTGATGGCTTCGTAATCGCCGCTATTAATCAATTTTTTGTCGCAAAGCCAACCGCCGCCAATTGCGTGTACAGCAGGAATTATGTATTCGGCTAAATTTGTTAGGTCTACTCCGCCAGTTGGCACAAATTTTATATCCCCAAACGGCCCTGACAAAGCCTTGATTGCTTTGATTCCGCCGTACACATTTGCAGGGAAAAACTTGACTATGCTTAGCCCAGCGTTAATCGCGGCGGTAATTTCAGTGGGTGTGACGCAACCAGGTACAATGTCAACGCCATTTTTTACGCAGTATGCAACGATTTCGGGGTCAAAACCTGGCGACACGATAAACTTAGCGCCTCTTGCTATAGCCTGCTTGCATTTTTCAAGCGTCAACACTGTTCCCGCACCCACTAGCATTTCTGGGCAGTTTTTCGCGACTTCCTCGATTGCGTCAAGTCCCGCCTCGGTTCTAAGGGTAATCTCCATAATGTCAACCCCACCAGCAAGCATGGCTTTTGCGGTATCTACCGCCCTTTTCGCGTCATCAATTACTACCACAGGCACCAAATATGTATTTGCTATTCTTTCTTTAACGGTCATTTTTACTAATCCCCTTTTAAATTTTTATTGTAATATGCGCATATGTAATTACCTGCTAACATTAATTTAATTATAGCACAACATAACTAAAAGTAAATATCTAATATTTGTTGTATTGACAATGTAAATATTATAATGATATTATATCATTACATTTAACTTGCGGTGTTCGCCTAACCGCAAGATGACGGAAAGGAATGTTTTTCTTGAAAATATTAGTGACCGCAACTTCTTTTAAGCCAGATTCTCCCACGCCTGCACTCACAGAGCTACAAAATTTCGCCGACGAAATTGTATTTAACCCCAAAGGCAAGCCACTTACAGAGGGCGAGCTGATTCCGTTGCTTGAAGGCTGCGACGGATACATAGCGGGACTTGATTTTGTTACAGCCAAAGTCATTGATTCCTGCACTGGGCTTAAAGTGATTTCACGTTACGGCGCGGGTGTAGACCGCGTTGACCTCAACGCAGCTAAAGCCAAAGGAATACCCGTTTGCAACACCCCTGGGGCAAATGCGCAGGGCGTGGCAGACTTAGCTTTTGGCCTAATTCTCGGTGTTGCGCGTAAGCTGCCCATGCTCGACAAAAAAACCAAAGAGAGCCAGTGGGTGCGTTCAACAGGAACGGAATTATACGAAAAAACAATAGGCATTCTCGGTCTTGGTGCAATTGGAAAGGCTGTCGCCAAGCGCGCACAGGGCTTTTCTATGAAAGTTTTGGCTTACGACCCGTACATAAACGAGCAATACGCTAAGGACAACAATATTGTCGTCGCCGATTTTGATACGCTTGTCAAAGAAGCCGACATAATTAGTCTGCATTTGCCGCTAAACGACAAGACAAAATATATCATAAATGCCGACGTTATGCGTTCAATGAAAAAAGGCGTAATCATCGTAAACACTGCGCGTGGCGGACTTATTGACGAAGCTGCCGCTTACGAATTTCTAAAATCTGGGCACCTCGGCGGCCTAGGGCTAGATGCCTACGAGGAGGAGCCTCCGCAACATTCGCCTTTGTTTGGGCTTGACAATGTTGTGCTGACTCCACATACGGCATCGCATACCTTTGAAGCCACCACAAACATGGCGGATATGTCAGTGCGAAACCTTATTGACGTCCTAACTTGCAAACCATGTCCATATACTGTAGTGTAGTTATTCGTAAAATAACGTAAAATGGGAGGTTTATATGTACATTGAAAATATGTTTAGCCTAAAAGGAAAAACCGCAGTCGCCACAGGCGCAGGCAGAGGTATCGGTCAAGTTGTGGCCTTGGGTCTTGCTAGGGCGGGTGCTACAGTTGTAATTTTTTCGCGCACTGGTGCGGACGAAACAGTCAAACTCATTGAAGCCGAAGGCGGCAAAGCATATAGTTTGCTTGTAGACGTAACAAGCGAGGAACAGGTAGACAAAGCACTTGCCGACGTGCTAAATCTCACAGGCTCGGTGGATATAATTTTCAACAACGCAGGCATCTGCTACCACGAAGACACATTGGAAGCACCACTATCCCATTGGCGCGAAGTCATTGAAATTAACTTGACAGGTGAATACATCGTCGCTCGTTCAGCGGGCCGCATTATGATTGAGCGTGGTATTCGCGGCTCAATTATCAATATGGCCTCAATGTCTGGCAGTGTGGTCAATGTTCCGCAATGGCAAGCTTCTTACAACGCGTCAAAGGCAGGTGTAATTCACATGACCCGCTCGCTTGCCGTGGAATGGGCTCAATTCGGCGTCCGCGTGAATTCGATTAGCCCAGGCTATATCAACACACCGATGTCCGCCGACACTCCGCAAGAACTTCGCGATGCTTGGATGCCGTTAATTCCACAAAAACGCATGGGCGAGCCCGAAGAGCTTATACCCGCTATTCTGTATCTTGCAACAAATGCATCTGGCTATACAACAGGCAGCGACATTATTGTTGACGGAGGCTATGCCGTAAGATAAGGTGAAACTTTCCGCTTAATTGCCAAAGGACGTCTCACGAAAAAGAAGCGTCCTTTGGCTTGGCTAAGGCAAATTTCGAAATAAGCGGCAACTTCTACAGCATTTGGTTGAACTCTACTTTTTCCGCGTTAGGGCCTTCAATTGTGAAATATCTCACGCCATTTTCGAAAAACGGAAGAAAATTAATTTGCTCGTCAAGCAACTTGTAGCCACTTTTTTTTGCTAAATCAAAAGCCTTTTCAACGTCGGTTACGTCAATTGCAATGTGGTCGATTGAGCCTGTTTTGTTAACTGCATTGCCTGTATAGGTCTCGATAGTCAGATTGCCGATGCGCAAAAAAGCCACGTCGTCGTCACCGTTTATTGTGCGGTAAATCGTCTCAAACCCAAGTGACTCGTAAAAATCGACGGTTTTTTGAAATTCCTTTGTTGGTATTCCTATGTGCTGTAGCCCGTTTATGTACTCTTTCATGCAAATTCTCCTTTTTGAATTTTAAATTTAATTTCTGCTTCATTGTATATTCTGGCGTGAAATTTGTAATTTGTCAATAAATAATAATATGTTAATGTTATTACAAATTATTTTAAATTGTGTATTAATGCTAAAAAAATATTACAATGAATAAAATAATATATGAACGTATTGACTTTCGTGCAATATTTTGTATAATATAGTTAATACAACATAATGATAGTATGTAATTACATTTAAAGCGCCCCGCTAACAAGGTAGTTGATGCACTAATCTGCATTTTACTTACAAATAACGAGGAGGATACTTTAATGAAGAAGACTAAGTCAGTTATCGCGATTATTATTGCAATCACAATGTGCATGTCACTTGCGGCATGTGCGCAACCTGCACCAGCCGCACCTTCCACTGCACCCGCACCAGCTTCTTCCAGTGAAGCTGCACCTGCACCTTCCAGTGAAGCTGCCCCCGCTTCCTCTGAAGCAGCGCCTGCACCTGCCGCTTCTGTTGACAAAAACTTTACAATTGACCCGACAAAAATTCCAAAAGAGAAACTTGACACAACAGTTTATCTCGCAGTTTCCATTCGTGGACTTGAAAACCCCTACATAGCCACAATTAAAGTCGGTATGGAAATGTTCGCCAAATATCTTGACAGCATCGGCCAAAAATACGAAATGCAAGTTCTTGATTCTGGTGGCTCCAACGACAAAGAAGTCGATAACATGCGCCAATTCGCCGCTAAGGCAAACGGCAACGCTATCGCTTACTCCGACCCTAACGAAAATGCTATCGCTTACTCCCTTGCAGAAGCTATGGCTGAATCTGGCGGATACCTGGGCACAGCATGGAACAAGCCCGCTGATGTTGGTCCCGCTGACCTTACCCCTAACTGGGTTATCCACACCTCCCCTGACAATGTGAAGAACGGCTACGAAATCGCTAAGCTTCTCTTTGAGAAGATGGGCAAAAAAGGCAAGATTTTCGTTACAGAAGGCATGATGGGTAACACCGCTGCTATCGACCGCGCAAAGGGTCTTGACCAAGCTCTCAAAGAATATCCTGACATCGTTGTTGCAGGACGCGACACAGCTAACTGGGCAACTTCTGAAGCGCTCACACTTGTTGAAACATGGCTCAACCAACACCCCGATGTCGGCGGCGTATGGTGCGCAAATGACAACATGGCTACAGGCGCAATCCAAGCTCTTGACAAAGCTGGGCTAAAAGGCAAAGTCGGCGTTGTCGGCATTGATGCCAACACCGATATAGTTGAAGCAGTTCGCGACGGCAACGCAGTTGCAACAGTTTCTTCCAACGGCTATTTGCAGGGCGGCTACACCCTTGCTATCTGCTACGCAGCATGGGCAGGTCTTGTTGATGTTAAATCACTTCCCGCAGAGTACCGCGAGTTCGCAACTCCTGCGCTCGTCATCACACAAGACAACGCAGCTAAATACCTATCTGACCTTCCCACCTTTGACTTCTCCAAACCTTTCTCCTGCAAAGCTGATTAGTTTTTAATACCGAATTAGCTTAGGAACAACATAATATTTAAAGTATTGGGGGCAGGGCGCTTTTAAGTTCCCTGCCCTTGGTATTCAGAAAAGGGTATCGCCTTTTTTATTGAAGTTTTTTAATAGATTGGAGCGAAGTTTATGGCGCTTAGTACACATTCATCAATGACGATTACCGAAGAATTCGCAGAGAAGGTCAAACGCGACAACAAAAGAGACCGAATTATGCAGTTTGCACCGATAATCGTGCTTTTTGCTATGATAGCTCTGTTTACGGCGGTTTGTGGAAGAGATTTTGCCTCCGTTTCGAACTTTGTAGCTATTCTGAATCAGCTTGCTATCCCGTTGCTTGTTGCAATCGGGTTGACATTTGTAATTATGATTGGCGGAATTGACCTGTCCATCAACGGCACCGTCGGTATGTCAGCGTCGCTTTTAGGCATATTTGTGCTCAACAGCCGCACTTCGCTAGGTTTTGGCTTCGGCGGAATTTTGCTTGCTATTCTAAGCAGCGTTGTCGTTGGCCTCATTATCGGCGCTGTGCATGTTTACCTTAGAATTCCATCGTTTATGGTAAGCTTTGCGTTTATGTACATCTGCAAAGGTGTGGGGCTGCTATCATATTCAGGTATGCCGCCCAGCATACGCGACCCCGCTTTGCTTGCTTTTCCAAAGGCCACCTTTATTGGTATACCTATGATTACGTGGGTTGCCTTGATTGTTTTGGTTTTGTGCTATTTCATTCAAGAATATACAGCCTTCGGTAGGTACATATACGCAGTAGGAACTGACGAAACAATACTTCACTCCGTTGGTATTAGTGTAAATAAAGTTAAAATTATGGTGTTTACACTTGCGGGCTTCTGCTTCGGTATTGCGGGCGTGCTCGGCTGTATCCGCCTCGGACAAGGCCAAGTAATGGTCGGCGATGGTTTAATGTTCCCCGCACAAGCGGCCGTTGTCGTCGGTGGAACGTCGCTTAGCGGCGGTAAGGGTGGCGTTACGAACACTATCGTCGGTGTTTTCGTCATGACTATTCTCGCAAACGGTTTGTTACTAATGGGAGTAAACCCGTACATAAAAACAGGTATCGAAGGCATTATCATACTGGTGGCAGTTGCACTCACCGTTTCACGCGGTGCCAAGGTTATCAGCAAGTAGGAAGGAGGTAATCTAATCTATGGAAAATAATAAAAACAAGCTGCTGTTTAGCGCAAAAGATGTCGAAAAGCGCTACGCCGCAACTCATGCTCTAAAAGGTGTCGACCTCGAAATCCATGAGGGTGAGATTATCGGTCTTGTCGGTGAAAACGGCGCGGGTAAATCCACCCTGCTTAAAATTATCATCGGTGCAGAGGGCTTGACCTCGGGCACGCTTACCATGCACGACCAAGTTTACTCCCCAAAAAACCCGATGGACGCAAACAAATCTGGCGTTGGCATGGTGTTTCAAGAGCAATCGTTAATTGTAAGTCTCACTGTTGGCCAAAACATTTTTTTTGGTCACGAAAGCAATTTTTCAAAGTTCAGAATTATCAACTGGAGCAAGCTTTACAAGGAATCTCAAAAGGTGCTTGAAGAAGTCGAAATCACAAATATCAGCCCACGCAAAAAGGTAAGCGATTTAAACTTTGCAACAAGGCAAATGATTGAAATTGCCAAGGTTATAAATGTTACAAAATCCTCCGATGAGCGCAAGTGCTTGATTTTGCTCGACGAGCCAACATCTGTGCTCAGTGAAGCAGAGACCCAAAATCTGTTTGTGCAAATGCGAAAAATCGCCGCCAAGGGTCATGCTGTAATTTTCGTTTCCCACAGACTCGACGAGATTTTAGAGATTACCGACCGCATTTACGTCTACAAGGACGGAACAAGCGTCGGCTCGCTTGAAACCAAAAATGCGACAGAAGCTGTGCTATACGAGATGATGGTCGGCAGAAGCACCTCAAGCGAGTATTACAAGCTTGAAAAGCAAATTACGCCACAAGATGAGGTCGTGCTCGATGTTAATGACCTTGGATTAAACGGTGTGTTCAAGCATGTCAATTTCAAGTTACATCGCGGAGAAATTCTCGGCGTGTGCGGAGTTGTCGGCTCAGGCAAAGAGGACATTTGCGAGGTAATTTGCGGTGACGTACAACCAACCTCTGGCGAAATGAAAATCCGTGGCAAAGCCGTACACTTCAAGTCGCCGTCACACGCTCTAAAGGAAAAGGTTCTCATGATTCCAAAAGAGCGTCTTGTTGAGGGTATTGTGCGCACACTTTCAATTGAGGACAACATAGCACAATCGAATTTAACTAAGCTTGCAAATCCGCTTTTAATTTCGAGAAAAACCGTACGCGAGCAAGCAATAAGATGGATTAAGCGTCTCAGAGTAAAAACAAACGGGCCAAGGGAACTCATGATGCGGCTTTCGGGCGGCAATCAGCAAAAGGTCGTTTTTTCCCGCGCTCTTGCAAGCGAAAGCGACATTCTCATACTCAATCACCCAACACGCGGCGTCGATGTAGGCGCAAAAGAGGAAATCTACACTTTGATACGCGAAATGGTGCTTGAGGGTAAAGCCATAATTTTGCTAGGCGACACTTTAGATGAGTGCATTGGCATGAGTAACCGCATAATCGTTATGAAAGACGGCCTTGTTACCGGCGTATTTGATGCCGAAGTCGGTTCTAAGCCCAGCCAAGTCGAAGTCGTCAGCGTAATGATGTAGTGGGGGTGAATTAATGAGTTACAATTTTAAAAATATCAGCGGCAACATGCAATTTCGCGAAAATCTAATCAAATATTTCAGCTTTTCGACGATTATCATTTTAGGTATCGGGTTTTCTTTTGCTCAAGAAAATTTTCTTGGGCAGGCAAATCTTAAAACCCTGCTGAGCGACTCTGCTCCACTAATTATTATGGCGGCAGGTATGACCTCGGTTCTGTTGCTAGGCTCGATTGACCTTTCAATGGGCGCGGCTTGTTCGGTGGCTAACGTTATAACTGTAATGATACTAAATGGGCTAGGGCCAAAATTAGGCTCGCCTGCTCTGGCCACACTAATCGCGTTAATTGCGGCTCTTACTTTCGGCGCAATTTCTGGCTTAATGCTTGGCACAGTACACGTCAAGTTCAAGGTTCCGTCGTTCATAGCGTCCCTTGGGTTTATGTCACTGTGGCAGTCTGTTGCACTTTTAATCACAGCAGCACCGATAGCAATTGCAAAATCCATGTGGCCCTCTGTTAGCTGGATTAAAATTAGCTTCGGCGTTATCGGTCTTCCTCTAATTCTGGCTTTAATCTGGGTTTTGTTTGTGTACGTATTTCAAGTCAACACAGGCCTCGGTCGCGCTCTCTACGCCATGGGCGGCAACGAACGCGCCTCTCGAATTGCGGGCATTTCTGTTGACCGCTCAAAAATTATTGTGTTCACAGTAAACGGCATGTGCGCGGCACTTGGTGGATTTTTCCTTGCTGCCAAGCTTCGCAGCTCCGCCCCGACAGTCGGAGACCCATTCACGCTGCTAATTGTGGCTTCGGTCGCGCTTGGTGGAACATCTCTTGTTGGTGGTCGCGGAGGCGTTCTAGGAACAGTTTTGGGCGTATTCACGGTATCACTCATACAAAACGGTATGAACTTCATCGGTGTTGACGCATATTGGCAGAACATCGTCTTTGGCATTTTTGTGCTAGCTGCGGTCGCAATCTCCATTGACCGCTCCGCAAGAGGCTTGATTATTAAGTAGTAACTTCCATAATTATTTATAAGGAGGCTCTTCAATGAGACAACCAAAGCTTTTCGTTCATCTACCTGAATACATAAGTACTCCAGACAGCATGGACATCGACCACGACGGTAACCTTATACTCTCCTGCCCAAATTTTGCAGATGGCTCCAGTGGCTGTGTTGTTCGCATAGCAAAAACAAATCGCGAAGTAACAAAATGGTTTGACGTTCCTGTTCACCCCGTCACAAAAGTTTCCCGCAACATGGGTATTGCCTTGGTACATCAACAAAACGAGGTTTACGATATCTATATATGCGATAATCAAGGTTGGTCTGGCGCAGATGACGTGGTTTTCAAGGGACGTATGCTCAAAGTCACCGTTGACGGCAACGAAATTGTCAAATGGGTCACAATGGCTGATAACATGGAACACCCTAACGGCGTTCGTTATCGCGACGGCTTTGTTTATATTACTCAAAGCCTTTTAACCAAAGTCAAAGACCCTTCTGGCAAGCTTGTAAGCTGTGTATACAAGTTCCCTGCTGACGCGGAGAATATCAACATTACCAACACGCTAGACGACAAACACATAATTTGCACTTATATAACACAAGACCCCGACTGCCAGTACGGCGCAGACGGCATCGACTTTGACAAAGACGGCAATATGTATGTTGGAAATTTCGGCGACGGTTCTATTCACAAGACTACATTCAATGCTGATGGTTCAGTAAAAGAAACCGTAATCTGGGCGCATGACACCTCGCAAATGAAAACCACCGACGGTATGATTTTTGATGATGACGGATATCTTTATGTTGCGGACTTCTCTGTTAATTCGGTTGCACGTGTTTCTCCAGATGGCAAAACCGTGGAACGAATTGCACAATCACCCGATAAATCTGGATTTGACGGTGGACTTGAGCAACCTGGTGAAACGATTATATTTGACGGAAAAATCGTCGCTTCATGCTTTGACCTTGTAACAGGCCCCGACAAAATCAACACAGGCCACGAAATGCCCGCAACGCTTGCGTATCTAGACATGTAATTCTTTGCGATATTCCCAATTTTTCAAGCTAGGAAGGAGCAGCTTAATGTTTAATTTTGAAAGTGCAACGCAGCCAACAATTTATTTTATTGGGGTTACAACAACGTCTTCGTCGATAATGAAGGTGTTCCCCAAATGGGCTGACGCATTAGGTTTAAAAGACACGATTATAAAAGGAATTGATTTGCCCCTGCACGCACCCGCCGAAGATTACCGCAAGGTCGTTGATTTTATCAAAAACGACGACCTTTCCTATGGTGCACTAGTCACAACACATAAGATTGACCTTTTTGCAGCATGTAAAGACATGTTTGAGTACATTGACCCATACGCCTCCGAGCTTGGCGAGGTCTCGTCGCTTTCCAAAAAAGACGGCAAATTCGCCGCTCATGCTAAAGACCCAATCTCAAGCGGACTTGCGCTTGAAAGCTTTGTTCCGTCGAATTTCTGGAAAGACCACGGCGGCGAGGTAATTTTGCTTGGCGCGGGTGGCAGCTCGCTTGCAATGTCGCTGTATTTCGGTGAAGACAAGCATGGCGACAACATACCGAAAAAAATCACAATCTGCAACAGGAGCACAGCAAGACTTGAATCGGCAAAGCAGCATCTTAAAAGCGTTTCACAGCGCTTAAATATGGCTTACGAGCATTGCCCAACCCCCGAGGAAAACGACGCAATGATTGCAAAATTACCACCCTACTCGCTTGTGGTCAACGCAACGGGTCTTGGCAAGGACGCACCTGGCTCACCAACCTCCGATAATGTGCAATATTCAACTGACACTCTTGTTTGGGAAATCAATTACCGTGGTGATTTGATTTTTATGCGCCAAGCACTTGCGCAAAAGGACGAAAATCGTCTTCATGTCGAAGATGGTTGGACGTATTTCATTCACGGCTGGACACAAGTAATTTCAGAGGTGTTCCATATTCCGATTGTAGGCGAAACGCTTAAGAAATTGGACGACATCGCGAGAAATATGTAATATATTATAATTGAAATGGGGTATAACCATGAGCTATAATTGGAATCAAGGTTTTGTTCTAGATTTTGACAAAAACACTGGACTTTCCACTACCGCCACCGCCACAAAACGGCTTCTTTCACAGATGAAAGGCATGTTTGCAAATGCAGCCGAGCAAGATAAAATGATTGCAAGCGGCGACCCCCTAGTCTATGAATTTTTCGAGCTTGGCGCACCCGAGCACGAAGGCGACATTGCAGCAGGAACTTCAATTACATATCCTGGAAAAGTCGGCGACGAATATTTCATGACAAAGGGACATTTTCACACAATTCTCGAAACGGCAGAGGTTTATTATACGCTTTCGGGCAACGGCTACATGCTGCTTGAAAATCCCGAAGGCGACTGGCAGGCGCACGAGCTTGCAGCAGGAAAAATGGTATACGTACCAAAACGCTATGCTCATCGCAGCATAAATATCGGGACTGTGCCGCTAGTTACATTTTTCGCATTTCGTGGTGACGCAGGTCACGATTATGGCACAATCGAGGAAAAAGGCTACCGCAAGCTCATTGTCGAGCGTGACGGCAAGCCCGAAATCATTGACAACCCCAAATGGAAGTAACAGTTTATATTGGAGGTTTTTATGAAGCAGGCAATTATGACCAAACCTGGAAAGATTATATTTCAAGATGTGGAAGTATCACCTGTAGGCCCTTGCCAAATTAAAGTTAAAATGAAAAAAATTGGCGTATGTGGCTCGGATATTCACGTTAACCACGGCAAGCACCCTTACACCTCCTACCCTGTTGTGCAAGGTCATGAGGTTTCGGGCGAGGTCGCGGAGGTCGGTTCAGAGGTCACAGATTTTGCTGTAGGCGACAAAGTTACCATACAGCCACAGGTTGTTTGCGGCGAATGTTACCCATGTACTCACGGCATGTACAACGCTTGCGAGTCGCTTAAAGTCATGGGCTTTCAGACTACTGGCATGGCAAGCGAATACTTCGTTGTAGAAGCATCAAAGGCGCTAAAATTGCCTAGCGAGATGAGCTTTGACCACGGTGCAATGATTGAGCCTCTGGCCGTTGCGGTGCACGCTGTTAGGCGTTTTGGCGATATTGCTGGCAAAAAAGTGTTGGTTTTGGGCGGCGGCCCAATCGGCAACCTTGTCGCTCAAACCTGTAAAGCCCAAGGTGCTGAAAATGTAATGTTATCAGAGCTAAGCGAGTTTCGGCTTGAAGCTGCCCAAAAATGTGGCATTACCACGGTCAACCCGAGCATTGAAAATCTAAAGGATACCATAGTCAAAAACTTTGGCAAGGACGGTGCAGACGTTATTTTTGAGTGCGTCGGCATCAACGCGACTATGGAGCAAGCCATAAACTACGCAAGAAAAGGCAGCGATATTATCGTTGTCGGAGTTTTCGGCGACCTTGGCACAATCAATATGGGCTTTGTGCAAGACCATGAGCTTAGGCTTGTGGGAACGGCAATGTATCGCGTTGAGGACTACGTTGAAGCAATCAAGTTAGTCAGCGAAAAGAAAATTGAATTTGACGCACTTATCACCGACCATGTACCGTTTGCCGAGTACCCCCGCGCATATAAAATCATAGATGAGCAAAAAGACAAAGCTATGAAAGTCATCATTGATATGGACTAATTCTTACTCCTAAAAAGCAAAGCAGCCTGAAAATTTTCGGGCTGCTTTGCTTTTTTAGCAAGTAAATTTTTAAGCTATGACAATCTCAAGATTTTCATTTGCGGCTTGCATCTGCAAAACGGCTTTTTTTCCTATGCCATTGTCTATTATCAAGCGGTCTGCATCGCTTAAATCCGCGAATTTAGTGAAAGACACAAGCCCAAATTTATGCGAATCTACAACGAATATGGTTTCAGCGGCTGTGGCAATCAGCCCCTTTTTTATTTCAGCCTGTTCAATCATAGGAGTTGTAAAGCCTTTTTCGGGCGATAACCCGTTGGCTGCGATAAAAGCTTTGTCTACGTTGAATCCCGCTAATTGTGCAATTGCAGTCGCACCCGTGGTGCAGTGAAAACTACGCCGCAACACGCCGCCAATTAGCACAATATTTGCGTCTGAATTTTCTTCGAGGTACGCCGCAATTTTAATGTCATTTGTGACCACTGTTAGCTTACTTTTAGCGCACAACATCTTAGCAAGCTCAAACGTAGTTGTGCCAGTATCTAGCGCAATTGTGTCACCATTTTCAACAAAACTTGCGGCACAGTTTGCAATACGCTTCTTTTCATCTATATTCTTAATTTCCTTGAGCTGTGTGCTAAGCTCAAAATTTGCTTTGTTTATCGGGATTGCACCGCCATGAGTGCGTTTCAATTTGCCATGCTCTTCAAGGTCACGCAAATCGTTTCGGATAGTGGCAGGAGACACGTCAAAAAAATTGCACAATTCGGGCACAAGTAGCTTAGAGCCTTCGCGTAGAAGCTGCAAAATCTTTTCCTTGCGCTCCTCCGCAAACAAGGGAGTGTTGTCGCAAGCTTTAGTCATATAATCACGTCCTCTTAGAGTGTTGCAATCTGGCTGTAGACTCCATGCAACGCATGAAATACATTCGCGTAAATTTCGCTTCTCTTTCCATAAAAATCAAATAATTCTGCGTCTGGGGTGGTTGTGTCAGTTAGTTTGACGGTGTTTTCCACTAGAGTTGAGACCTTTTCAAAAAGTCCCACACCGTGGCCTGCTATTGAGCAGCTTGCCAGTACCGCTGTGTCCGACAGATTGATTTTGGAAATCGGCGTGCCAAGCACGTCTGCTTTAATCTGGCAGAACAAGGGACTAACCGAGCCACCACCTACGCTAATCACTCGCTCAAATGTCAAGTCAGGCACTAGCTCATGGATAATATCCGCATAAATTCGGTATTCGTATGCAATTCCTTCAAGAATCGCGCGGAACATATGCGCAGTTTTGTGCTGCCAACTAAGGTTGATGTAACTACCCCTAACTAGTGCATCGTTTGGGCAAACTCGCCCTGAAAAATGGGGAAGAAATAGCAGGTTTTCACTACCCGCTGGTATTTTTTTCGCAAGCTCGTCAAGCTCCTGATAAGTTTTTGCTTTCGCCAAAACTTCGTCTCTAAACCATTTAAGGCACATTCCTCCGCCATTTATGTACGCCATTGGCGTATACAGTCCGTCGGAGACTGACTTCGCGAACATTATTGTTTTGCGCTTCGTGTCGGGCGCATAAACGTCAGTTGCACATGCAAAAACCGAGGCCGTACCTGCGACATCAAATAAAAGTCCGCGTCGTATTATTCCTGCGCCAAAGCTAGAAGCCGCCGTATCGCCGCAACCCGCAACTATCGGTATGCCAGAAATCAACCCGCAGCGCGCAGCCATTTCGGCAGTGAGCGCGCCCACCTTGTCAGATGGCTTCACTATGCGCGGCATTTTGTCTGAGTCAATATCCATTGCCGTAAGCAACTCGCTCGACCATTTGGATTTTTCTGTATCGGCAAAGCCTGTAAAATGCAGGTAGGTATGGTCAATAAACGCGTCGTCACCCGCAAGCCCACACATTCGCATTGTGCAATAAGCGGCGGGTGGTATGAATTTATAAATTTTTTCGTAGACCTCAGGACGCTCGTATTTCCACCATAGCACCTTTGGACCGTGGGCATAGGTGACTGGCGCACCCGTGATGGCAATAACTTTTTCCTCGCCGTAATCCAAAAATTTGCCGCGATATTTACCGCAACGCATGTCAAGCCAACTGTCGTAGGGCGTTACTGCCATGCCACTTTTGTCTATTCCCATTGTGCCAGCCATTTGCCCGCTAATTCCAATTGCAGCGATATCATTGGGTGAAATCTTCGAGGTCTCAAGCATTTGCTTGATTGTACTTAAAACCGACGTGAGCATTTCTTCGGGGTCTTGCTCGACTGCCCAAGTCTCGGGGTAAATTAATCTGGAATCTTCAGACGCATGGGCTGTAACAACGCCATTTTCGCTGTAAATTGTGGACTTTGTGCTCTGTGTGCCAAGGTCAACTCCTATGAGGTATTTCATAATATTCTCCCCACTTAAAACGTAATCACTTGCTTTAATCCTACTGCACCTGCCGCGTTGTCGAACGCCTTTTGAATGTCCTGCAAGGGGAATTTATGCGTTATTAAAGGGTCAATATTCACAAGCCCTGTCTCAATAAAGCGCAGTGTTTCGCGGTAATGGCGGTGTGACGCTCTAGTTGTGCCTGTTATGCTAAGTTGCTTGTAATGGATAATATTAGTGTCAAGCTCGACGTTTTCTTTGCCCTTTGGCAGACCGCCGAAGAAGTTTACGCGGCCGTCAAGCCCTGCAAGCGCAAACGATGCTTGTTGCGCCGCTGCTGCGCTGCAAGCTGTTATTACAACGTGCGCACCCGCGCCGTTTGTTTCTTTTAGCACACGGTCAAGCAGATTGTCCTTCACAGCAATTATTGAAGGCTCTGCCTTGACACATTCGTCCAATCTCGCCTGTGATAAGTCATTGAGTATGATTTTAGCGGCGCCTGACATTTTTGCAAGCTTAGCGTGCATCAAACCGATTGCACCAGCACCGATGATTACAACAGTTTCTCCCGCATGAACTTGATAACGTTCGTAAGCGTTGAAAACACAAGAAAAAGCCTCATTCGCGGCTGCTGCTTCATAGCTAACATTGTCATTTATCAAGGTTACGTTGCCAAGCCGTACAGCTTGTTCAGGAATTTTAACAAATTCAGCAAAACCACCGTCGGCATGTACGCCCAAAGCTGTTAGCTCCTTGCAATGGTGGCTGTTTCCCTCGGTGCATCGGTCACACACCCCACAACCGATGTTCGGGGCGACGCTCACACGCTGACCAAGCTTATAGCTTTTTACGCGCGCACCAATTTTTTCAATAATGCCCGAAAATTCGTGGCACAGAACAATTGGGTTATTTTCGTCAACGCCTGTTGCGCCATTTTGTAACATTCTAAGGTCGGTGCCACAGATTGCGGCTGCCTTCACTCTAAGAAGAATTTCGTCGTCGTTTATTTCGGGCACTGGTATTTTTTCTATGCGCAAATCATTCTTACCGTATAATCTCGCGGCTAACATTTCCATTTAAATCAACCCTCCAAAGTATTTAGGTGCACAATTCTTTTTTCGACTATTGAGATATTACCTGCATTTACAACTTTGACTGCCATTTTACCATCGTGACCTGTGACCTTTGCGGGTGTTCCTTTTTTTATACTTTCTATAAATGAAGCCGCTTCATTTGTATAGGCCTCCTTGAAAAGCTGACGCCAACTGCCGACAAGTGGGTAATCGCCGTGGTTTGAATCTGCTGTGCAAGTGACAACGGCATCATCGTTTATTCTTCCAATAAAGACGCAGCCCTTTGTACCAAGCACCTCAACGCGTGCATCATAAGCGTAACCTACGCCTTGTGCGCCGTCCATTGCACCCTGCATACCGTTTTCAAAGCTCGCCGCTATAATAACGTTGTCGTAGAAATCGGGGAAATCTTTTTTTGCACTTTCGCAGCGGTAGTTGCCACCAATTGCATATATTGACGAAAACTCGCTTCCAGTAAACCAACGAAGCGTATCAATATCGTGGCTGTTTACTTCAGCAAGCGGGCCGTT
>JAVBKH010000070.1:0-6323 GCA_031554155.1 Oscillospiraceae bacterium | reverse complement strand
CGAGTAGCCTCAAAGTCGTCGGGGGAGGCAATGGGGAAGCCCGCCTCGATTACGTCAACGCCAATTTTCTCAATTTGCAGCGCAAGCTCTAGCTTTTGAGCAAGCTTCATGCTGCACCCTGGTGACTGCTCACCGTCGCGCAAGGTTGTGTCCAACACCGAAAGACTCCGCATTTATACCTCCAAGGCGTGTGCCCGTTTAAATTTTATCAAGACTCCGAGATGATTTTGTTGCGCCAAAGTTTGGCTGCCTGTTCGGTTTTGTTGTCGCCAAACTCGTAGTAAACCGTGTCCTTCAAGTTGTCGGGGAGATACTGCTGCTTGACGTAGTGATTGCGGTAATTGTGCGCATATTGGTAGCCTATTGCTTTCCCGAGCTTGTTTGCGCCGCCGTAGCTGCCGTCCTTCAAGCTTGAGGGGATTTCTCCAAGCTCCTTGTTTTTCAAATCGCTCATAGCGGCGGCAATCGCACTTACAGCCGAGTTTGATTTTGGCGCGGTACAAAGCAGAATTACCGCTTCAGCAAGGGGGATTTGAGCTTCGGGCAGCCCGATTTGAACAGCTGCATCAACACATGCCTTGACGATTGCGATTGCCTGTGGGTAGGCAAGGCCAATGTCCTCCGCTGCAATTACGAGGAGACGACGACAGGGCGAAAGTAGGTCGCCTGCTGTAAGCAACCTTGCGAGATAGTGAAGCGCTGCGTTTTCGTCAGAGCCGCGAATTGACTTTTGAAACGCTGAAAGAATGTTGTAATGTGCGTCACCGTCGCGGTCGTAGCGCATGTTGCTGCGCTGGCTAACTTGGCGCACAGCGTCCTGCGTGACTACTCGAACATTGTCAGAAACATCAGCCGCAAGCCACGCAAGCTCCACTGCGTTCATGGCTTTGCGAACATCGCCACCGCAGGTAGCAGCAAGCAAGTGCACAGTTTCGTCGTCAATTTGCGTGGTTGAAGCGCTTTCTTCGTCGAGAATAGAAAAGCCGCGGCGAACTGCAAGCTCAATTTCTAGGGGTGGCACAGGCAAAAATTCAAATACTGTGCTACGACTTAAAATGGCGTTATAAACGTAAAAATATGGGTTTTCAGTCGTTGACGCAATAAGCGTTATGCTGCCGTCCTCGATGAATTCGAGCAGAGTTTGCTGCTGCTTTTTGTTAAGGTACTGTATCTCGTCGAGGTATAAAATCACGCCGCCAATGCCTTGTATTGTGTCAAGCTCTGCAACAACCGCGCGCAAATCCGATGTTGAGGCCGTTGTGCCGTTTAGCTTGTAAAGTTTCTTGCCTGTTTGCTGCGCAATAATTCTCGCCACCGTGGTTTTGCCCACGCCCGATGGCCCAAAAAAAATCATATTCGAGATTCGACCGCTGTCGATGATTTTGCGCAGAACCATGCTACTGTCGAGCAAATGTTTTTGCCCCACAACCTCGTCGAGGGTTTTTGGTCTAAGTCTGTCAGCAAGTGGCGACATACGAATCCTCCTAGATTTTTCCAAGCAAATTCCGAAAATTTAGCTCCTGCTGCGAATACGACGAAGCAGAACTGTTCTGGGGTTGGCGAAAACGAACACGCGAGGTTGAAAAACCGTTTTGAACGGAGACTCCTTGTTGTTCAAGCGTGTCAAGTTGTTCTTTTTCAAATGCGAGAACTGCGTCATCTATGTCAGCCGTCATGAAAGCGGCGGCTTCGTCAAGTGCAGCGTACGCAGTCGGGGAAAGGCTTTCGAACAGCTTGGGCGAGATTATCAGCCACATGGGCGTAATATCGTGGAATGTTCGTGTCACGATTATGGTTTCGTCGGATAATTCGTCAAGAGGCAAAATTTCTTCATCTAGTTTGCTTTGCTCGGAGGTGTCAGTGCTTGTTAAGTCTTGATGTTTCATTGTCTGTATATTCTCAAAAATATTTTGACTAAGTTCGGAGTATGTGAACTCTGCCACCGAATTTGCAGCCACTAGTTTTGTGGCGCGCGTTGTGGTAGAGTCGACGTCCTCGGCTTTGATGCCGATAGACTCAAAAGCTTGTTTCGTACGGGAATCAGGCCGAGTAAATGCATCGACATTGTAGGCCGTGACGGTACCGTCCTTGCTGCGCTTTGATGCGAGCAGCTTATCAAGGGGAACACGGCTTGCCAGAGCGCTTGAACCGCTATAATATGCGCCGTAAACTTTAACTTTGCTAGATGCAGAGAGCTGTTCAAGTACTTCCCTTGAGTTTAGCAGCATTGAGAAATTTTCATAGCTTTGATAGCGGAAAAGCTCATTGCAAGCGGAAAAGAGAGGGCTTAGTTCCGTGGCTGCATCGCCGTTTAACAAAATGATGCTTGCCTTGCCGCTTTTAAGGTCGGCAAGTGGATTTGACGATTTTGCAAAAGTCAGAGTGAATCCTTCTTTAAAGATAGAATTTGTTTTTTTGCAAAAGTTTTCGGCGGCATCATCAATATATTTTTGGGATTGATTCGACACAGCGAACATCACCTGCTTTGGCAGTGCGGTATCGGCTGCACCAGATACAGTTGTGACTGTGGTTTCACGCGGGCGTGCAAAATTATTCGAGCAGGCGCACAAAAGCACAAGCACAATAAAAATTGAAAAAAATCTTTTCACGCCAATCACCTCACATAAAAAATTGCAAACCAACACACCCATTATATACTAATTTTGCAGCAAATAAAAGAGTAATGCGGGCATAAATACTCGCAGAAATTACATGTTAACAAAATAGCTATTGTTTAATTTTGGCTTTTAATGTAAAATATATTTATATGAAAATGTGACCGAAAGGATTGAGAACTATTTACAAAGAAATGTTTGACGTAGTAGGTTTTTTGGAAAAATTCGACCCAGAGGTTTCGAAATCAGTGAATGAGGAGCTTTTGCGTCAGCGCCGCAACTTAGAGCTAATTGCAAGCGAAAATCTTGTTTCTCCCGCAGTTATGGCGGCAGCGGGCAGCGTTTTGACAAACAAATACGCAGAGGGCTACCCCTCCAAGCGTTACTACGGTGGCTGCCAATGCGTGGATATTGCCGAAAACATCGCGATTGAGCGCGCAAAAAAGCTTTTCGGAGCGCAGTTTGCAAACGTTCAGCCACATTCGGGCGCAACGGCAAATGAGGCTGCTTATGCGGCTCTAGTAAATCATGGCGACAAGGTTTTGGGCATGAGCCTTGCACAAGGCGGACACTTAACCCACGGCTCTCCCGTGAATTTTTCGGGAAAAAATTACACAATGATTGCATACGGGCTAGATGCAAACGACCGCATTGACTATGAGCAGGTTCGTGCACTTGCAATGGAGCACAAGCCTAAAATGATTATTGCAGGCGCAAGCGCTTACCCACGTGCAATTGACTTTGCGAAATTCTCTGAAATAGCTAAAGAATGTGGCGCGTACCTTATGGTTGATATGGCGCACATTGCGGGATTAGTCGCAGCAGGCGAGCATATGTCGCCAATGGAATATGCGGACGTTGTGACCACGACCACACACAAAACCTTGCGCGGCATACGCGGCGGCATGATTTTGTGCAACGACCCAGAAATCGCAAAGCTCATAGACAAAGCAGTTTTCCCAGGTACACAAGGTGGACCGTTGATGCACATAATTGCCGCTAAAGCCGTGGGTTTGGGCGAAGCACTTACCGATGAATTCAAGCAATATCAAAGACAAGTGGTTAAAAACAGCAAAGCACTTGCCGACGCGATGATGGCAAAAGGGTTTAAGCTAGTATCAGGTGGAACTGACAACCACCTTATGCTTGTTGACCTAACAAATCTCGATTTGACGGGAAAAGACTTTGAGAAAAAGCTTGACGAGGTTTATATCACAGTCAACAAGAACTCAATTCCAAACGAGCGGCGCAGCCCATTTGTTACAAGCGGCGTGAGAATTGGCACTGCTGCGGTCACAACTCGCGGCCTAAACGAGGCCGATATGCAAGTGATTGCCGACTGTATATGGAAAACGGCTACCGCTTTTGAGACCGAAGCAGATAACATTAGACACCAGGTTACAGAATTGCTAAAAAAGTACCCGTTGTATGAATAGGTTTCCAATATTTGCAAATATTAAAATAGAAAGAGAGGGTTTATTATGGAATTGAAAGGCACAAAAACCGAAAAAAACTTGATGGACGCGTTTGCGGGAGAATCTCAAGCACGAAACAAATATACTTTCTACGCTAGCAAAGCGCGCAAAGAGGGCTATGTTCAAATTGCCAATTTCTTTGAGGAGACCGCGGCAAACGAAAAAGAACATGCCGAGATTTGGTTCAAGCTGCTTCACGGCAACGAGGTTGGGCCAACAAGCGCAAACCTACTTGACGCTGCTGGTGGCGAGCACTACGAATGGGAAGAGATGTACAAAACCTTTGCCGAGGACGCAAAAGCCGAAGGTTTTGCTGATATTGCAAGATTGTTTGAAGGCGTTGCTAAAATCGAAAAGACGCATGAAGACCGTTATTTGCAGCTTTTGCACAATATTGAGAACAGCAAAGTTTTCAAGCGAAACGAAAAGCAATTCTGGATTTGCACAAACTGCGGCTTCATTCACGAGGGGACAGACGCTCCAAACAAATGCCCTATTTGCGCACACCCTCAAGCCTATTTTGAAATTCGTACAGTAAACTATTAATCGGAGGCTTACCTTGGAGACGTGGAAAATCCTTTTAATTTCGCTTTCGGCGGCTCTTGCTCTTGGATTAATTGGCGGCACTACAATAGGCAAAATCATGGTTAAGCGAGCAAAGTCGCCACGCAAACCAATTTTATCCACTAAAGAGCGTATGATTTATTCTGCCTGTGTTTTGCTTGGCACGGCGCTTGTTTTGTTTGGGGTTTTCTTCAAATTTGATGGCCCCAAAACGGCAGAAATGTCGCCAGATGGCGCAATGAGCGGAGAGCAAGGCGCAATTATTAGCGGAGATGCAGGAACGGCAACCGCTGCGGCTGGCGCAAAGATTGCAAGGGCAAAGCCTGCTCTAATCGCAAAACTGGGTTGATTTAATCAAATTAATATGGTATTATTTGTTAGCAAAGTAGATTGACGCGCGTTAAGTGTTTGGCGAACGGGGAGTTGTCGCCGAAACGAAGAGTTAACTCGCGGTGCGTCGGTCGCATCCCGTTGCTGCAATTACAAGGCCTTTTTGACCTCCAATTGTAGCAAAATACAATTGGAGGTTTTCTTTATGCAAGCTGTCAACAGCATGCTAAAGTCGTCCTACGCAGAGCTAAAAAATCTGCGCAGCTTGACTTTGGCGTCACTTCTCGCCGCAATTTATGCGGTATCGTACCTGCCGCTGGCGGGCAGGATTATCATTGTGCCAGGTGTTATTGAAATTCGCTTTGGTTTTATTGCGATTGCGATTGCAGGGGCATTGTTTGGCCCTGTTACTGCCGCGATTGCAGCGTTTATTGGTGATATTGTCGGCACAATAATGTTTTCGGGTTCAAATTTTTTCTGGGGATTTACGCTAAACTGGGTTGTTTTGGGGTTAATATTTGGATTGATTTTCTACAAAGAAAAGGTCTCTACGGGGCGCGTGGTCGCCGCTATGCTTTTCAATACATGCATTATAAACATGATTTTAACCACAACATGGCTTGCCATGATGGGTGTGGGCGAGTTTAAAACTCTGTTTGTTGCGCGAATTCTCCCCAATTGCGTGATGCTGCCGATTAACATTTTGATTTTGCTTTTCGTCTTGCGCGGGGTATGCTCAGCTTACAAAAAATTAATTTTTAAACAAAGCTAAAGTTTTTGAGTTTGCGGACGATATACATTATAAGACTTCTATTTTGAAGGAGGGCTTGTCCTTGGACATGACCGCAGTAGCAATGTCGCAAAACATGAAGATGCTCCATTCCGCAGTTTCAACCATGGTGCTTGACAAAGCCATGGGCGTTGATGCTCAATCGATGGCGGGTGTGCTTGAAATGGCACCTCCTGCTCCACAGCTTGCGCCAAAAGCGGGAAGTATGGACATAAGTTGTTAGCTGAACTTGCAAAAATCACCACCGCGTAAGCGGTGGTGCTTTTTTAAACTTGGCTATTCTATTCAACAGAAATCATGTAATAATACACAGGTTGGCCACCGCTGACCATCATTAGCTCGATAGAATCTGGAAGTTTTGATTGAATCAAAACTCTAAGTTCTTCGGCCTGTTCTTCGGTCACGTCCTGCCCGTAAAGCAAGGTCACGAACCCACTATCACGCTTGATAAGCGACTTTACAAGCTTTATAACAGCTCGGCTTAAATCCTTTTCAACAAAAGTGACTTTGCCGTTTTCCATCGCCAAAAATTCGCCTTTTTTGATTTTA
>JAVBKH010000204.1:0-15543 GCA_031554155.1 Oscillospiraceae bacterium | reverse complement strand
ATGCCCTACCAACGCGAGGTTATGGGCGGCAGAACTGGCACAAACTCCGACCATATTGCGACAACACGTTGCGGAGTGCGCACAGCGTTGCTGTCAATTCCGCAAAAGTATATGCACACATCTTTTGAAACGGTTGCAGTTGAAGATGTTGAAAACGTCGGCAAGCTGATTGCGGCATACATCAAGGATTTAGCTAAGGAGGGCGGCAGCAATGAGTAAGGTAATCGAAATTTTGCGTGTTTTGTCAGATATACCAGGTGTTTCGGGCGACGAGAAAAAGGTTCGCGCAGAAATCATTAAGCAAATAGAAAATTACTGTGAGTATAATATCGACCCCCTTGGCAACTTGTTGGCGCGCAAAAAAGGCGCAGTTTCTCCTAAAAACAAAATTATGTTCAGCGCTCATATGGACGAAGTTGGCTTTATAATCACAAATATTGACGATACTGGCCTGCTTCGCTTTACAACAGTCGGCGGAATAGATAGCCGTGTTATTCTTGGAAAATCCGTCGAAATCGGCGACAACCGTATTTACGGCTTAATTGGCGCAAAAGCATTGCATCATCTTGAGGCAAAGGAAAAAGAGGAACCACAAGACGCCGACAAGCTTTATATCGACATTGGCGCAAGCGACAAAGCAGACGCGCTAAAATATGTTCAGCAGGGCGACCGCGCTGTGTTTACAGCAGAGTTCACAAAGCTTGGCAAAACCAAGATACTTGGCCGCGGTTTTGACGACCGAATAGGCTGCGCGCTGATGATTTCGCTGATTCAGTCGGATTTGCAATACGACTGCACATTCGCGTTCACTGTGCAGGAGGAAACGGGCTGCACAGGCTCAATCGCCGCAACTTATTCCCTTGAGCCTGATATTTCCATTGTAGTGGAAGCCACCACGGCAAGCGACATTGCGGGAATTGACGCCAACATGGTCGTGTGTGAGCAAGGCAAAGGCGGTGTGGTTTCCTTCATGGACAAAGGCGCAATCTATGATTACTCATTGTATAATTTGGCTTTTGAAGTTGCAAAAAAGAATGAGATTCCCTGCCAGACCAAAGCAGGGGTTTTTGGCGGCAACGATTCTCGTTCAATCCAAGTTTCGCGCGGTGGTGTGCGCGTTTTGGCAGTTAGTCTGCCCTGCCGCTATCTTCACACCGCAAGTTGTGTTCTCGATGAAAACGATATAGAATCCACACAAAAGCTGCTCGAAAAACTTATTCCCGAGGTAGCGACCTTATGATTTCAACGCTTGAGAAAGACCGCGAGAATGATTTTCTCGCGGCGTGTGCTTACGACGACATTATCGGCGCAAGAATGGTCACATTGCTTAGCTGCTACGGCTTGGGCGCGAGTTTTTGCAAGCTGTGGCTTCAAGAAAACGCCAAATCCAAGCCAACCGCTGCAATCTCCCGCTTTGATGGCTGGCTTGTAATTTCAGCAAGCCCCGACGCCGATTTGCAGGAACTGTCGGCGTTTGCAACCGCACTCGATGAGTTTCGCTTTGTGGAAGCCGCCCCGTTTGTATGCCAAGCCTTTGAGCTTGGCGGCGAGTATGAAGAATCGCACATAATGCGCTATAACGTGGATTTAGGTACATTTGACGACGATTTCAGCGAGGTTTGCGAAAATCCAAGCCTTAAGGACTTTTACACTGTTTTGACCACAGCAAACCCTTGGATTGCCGAAACCACGGACTGGGGCGGTTGGTACACACACGCCTCTCACCTTTTGCGCCACAGCCTTGGCCTTGCCGCGATTATTCCCATAAATGGCGTTCCCGCTTGCACTGGCGGCGTTTTCACCGCGAGCGACAAGCTTGCCGTTATCGGCTGTGTTGCCACTTTGCCCAAGTTTCGCGGACGCTCACTCGCCGCAACCATGACAAAATATTTAGTCAACAGAATCCTTTCGCAAAACAAAGTGCCTGCGCTTTTTTGTGCCTCGGACAAGCTCGCGGATTATTACGCCAAATTTGGCTTTGTTCGAGCGGGCAAATGGGGGCAAATTACGTTAATTTAATTTCAAGGAGCTTGTATGAATCAGCAATTTTTCAAGTTTAGCGTTACTGTTTTGGCCCTTTCCTACGAGGCGGACGGCATGTGTCGCGCGCAATTTGCGGCAATAGACGATACCGCAAGCTACAACGCCTGCAAAGTTCTTGCAGCATTCCAAAAGCACCGCGTAAGCGAGGCGCATTTGCTTGGAACTTCTGGCTACGGCTACGGCGACCGCGGACGCGACACGCTGGACCAAGTTTTTGCAACTATCGTCGGCGCAGAGGACGCCCTTGTTCGCCACAATTTTGTATCTGGCACAAATGCGATAACTACCGCACTTTTTGGCATTCTGCGCCCAAACGACGAGATGGTGTGTCTCACAGGGCTTCCTTACGATACGCTGCACCCTGTCCTCGGTTTGCGCGGCGAAAATTACGGCTCACTCAAAGATTTTGGCGTAAAATATAGCCAAGTTGAGCTTGATACAAATGGTAGAGTAAATCTTGCTGAAATCCCGAACGCAGTAAAATCCGCAAAAGTGGCTTACATACAGCGTTCTCGCGGATATTCTCTAAGGCCGTCAATCTGCGTGGACGAAATCGCACAAATAGCCGAAATAGTGAAAAAAGCAAATCCCAATGCGGTTGTTGTTGTCGATAACTGCTACGGCGAGTTTGTGGAAAAAATTGAGCCAACTCAAGTAGGCGCAGACCTCATCATCGGCTCGCTAATCAAGAACCCCGGTGGCGGAATTGCACGAACTGGCGGCTATATTGCGGGACGCGCCGACCTTGTTGAACTTTGCGCCCACCGCATGACAAGCCCCGGAATGGGGCGCGAGGTTGGCTGCACCCTCGACGAAAACAAGAATATGTACATGGGCCTTTTCTTCGCGCCCGAAGTTGTTGCAGCGGCACTTAAAACCGCCGTTTTTGCGGCAGCAATGTTCGGCAAAATGGGATTTCGCGTGTTGCCTGCGGCAAGTGAAGCTCGCACAGACATCATACAGACCGTGATTTTAGGCAGTGAACAAAAGCTTGCAGCGTTTTGCCGCGGTATTCAGCGCAGTGCGCCGATTGATTCTTTTGTCACGCCAGAAGCATGGGACATGCCAGGCTACGACAGCCGCGTTATTATGGCGGCAGGTGCGTTTAATATGGGTGCGTCAATCGAGCTTTCCGCCGACGGGCCTATGCGCGAGCCGTTTGCGGCATGGCTGCAAGGCGGGCTCACTGCCGCTACAGGCAGGCTTGGTGTGCTTCTAGCCGCGCAGGAGCTCGAAAACGCCTTGAGAGATAAAGCTTGAATATAGCCGCAAAACATCTGCAATTGTATTTTATTTCCACACGTCAAGGAAAGATTGAAAATTTTTGAATTAATTTGCGACTAGAAATGTGGCATAACCTCGCGCATTATGGTATACTATTGTATGTAGATTGTTGCAGTTGACCATAAATAAACTCTGTTCTTTGGAGATAATTAATGGAAAAAGTAATCAATGGAATCAAAATAAACTATTCCGTCCAAGGTGACGGCCCACTTGTTGTGCTGTTGCATGGGTGGGGTTCCAATATCAAGCTTTTTGAAGGCATATTTGGCTTGCTTGAAAGCAAATATAAGGTTTTGGCCTTGGATATGCCAGGGTTTGGCCTTAGCGACGAGCCGCCTACACCTTGGAATGTTGATAGCTACACCGATTTCGTGATTGACTTTATTGCAGGCTTTGACGCGCGGGAAGTAATTTTGCTCGGGCATTCTTTTGGTGGCAGAGTAATCATCAAAATGTCCAACAGAACAAGCTTGCCGTTTTCCATCAAAAAAATAATTTTGGTTGACAGCGCGGGAATTAAGCCAAAAAAATCGCTTAAAAGCAAGTTGAGTTTGATTTTATATAAGACTGGCAAAGCTGTTTTTAGTATAGGCCTGTTCAAGCGAATTGCACCAAACGCAATTGATAATATGCGCAAAAAACGTGGTTCTGCGGACTATAACAGCGCCTCTGAAATCATGAGGCAGTGCCTTGTTATGGTCGTCAATGAAGATTTAACGCCACTGCTAAAGGGCGTTACTGCTCCTACGCTGCTAATTTGGGGCGAAAACGATGACGCAACTCCCCTTGAAGACGCAAAGCTTATGGAAACGCTCATACCAGATTCGGGCCTTGCCGTTATAAAAAATGCGGGACACTATTCGTTTTTGGAGCAAAAATATACCTTCGATAAAATTCTATCATCTTTTTTAGACATTAAGGAGTAAGCGATGATTCCTATTCTAACCATAGCCGTCTGCCTTGTATTTTTGGTTTCTTCCGCACTTTCTTTGCTTTTTAATGTTCACATGTTTCAGCTTAACGGCTACAAATCTCTTGAACATTTGAGATGGATTGCTAAAAATAAAGCAAAGTTTTTGCCTCAATATGCCTGTATTCTCGTGGTGGCTATTGTTTTGTTTTTGCAAGGTAATCTCAGCGTTGCTGCTCTTGCTGCATTTTTCGCGATTACATGCTTCGCCTTCAAACGCGGAAAGCAAAAAAAGCCTTTGGTCTACACAATGCGGGTTAAGCGTTTGCTTGCCACGCTTTTAGTTATTTTGCTGTGCGTTGTGGTTATTGCTGCGCTTGGCACAGCTACAACGGCGATTTTATTGCTTGGCGTTGCTTATGTTTTGCTGCCGATTATCGTTATAGTGGCAAATTTTATAAACAAGCCCATTGAGTACGCCGTGAATCAACACTACATCAACGACGCCAAAAAGATACTTGCCTCCCACAAAAACCTTGTCATTATCGGCGTTACAGGCAGCTACGGCAAGACTAGCGTCAAGTATTATCTAAGCGCACTTCTACGCGCACAATTCAACGTCCTTATGACGCCCGAAAGCTACAACACGCCCATGGGCATAGTCAAAACAATTCGCGGGCATCTCAAGGCTACGCATGAAATTTTTGTTTGCGAAATGGGCGCGAGATACGTTGGGGAAATAAAAGAACTTTGCGATATTGTGCACCCACACCACGGTGTTATAACTTCAATCGGCCCGCAGCATCTTGAGACGTTCAAGTCCATAGAAAATATTGAAAAAACCAAATTTGAGCTTGCCGATAGCTTGCCTGCAAGCGGAATACTGTTCCTAAACTGTGACAATGATATTATAAAAAATCATAACATGCAGAGAAGTTATATTTCCTACGGCCTAAACTCTGCAAATAATTTTTCCGCCAAGGTTTTGGGGGTTAGCGAAAAAGGCACATCATTCAACATTACTGCCCCAAGCGGTGAGACCTGCAACTACACCACTAACTTAATCGGCGAACATAATGTCGTAAATATTCTTGCAGCAATTGCGATTTCAAACACGCTTGGTATTGCGCTAGAGGCGCTAATCACGCCTGTTCGCAAGCTAGAAAGTGTTCCCCACAGGCTACAGTTAAGCCACGGCGCAAATAACACAATTATTATAGATGATGCCTACAACTCCAACCCAAGCGGCACAAAAGTTGCGCTTGATACGCTAAACCACTTTGATGGCGCAAAAATAATTGTAACCCCAGGTATGGTTGAACTTGGCGCGAAACAGGACGAATACAATTTCCAATTCGGTTGTGATATTGCCAAGGTATGCGATTATGCGGTGCTCGTTGGGGCACGCCAAACTCAAAGCATATTAAACGGTCTTAAAAGCGTGGGATTCGATGAGAAAAAAATTCTTGTCGCACAAAATATTGACGAAGCGTTAAGCAAAGTCTATGCAATCGAGACATCACAGAAAAAGATTGTTTTGCTCGAAAACGATTTGCCCGATAACTACTGAACGGAGGCATAAAATGAAAATTAAAGTTGCTGTTATGTTTGGCGGCAAAAGTGTCGAACACGAAATATCCATCATCTCTGCTATACAGGCAATTTCAAGCTTCAACACTGAAAAATACGAAATCATTCCTATGTACATCACAAAGAAAAATGAATTTTATATTGGCGAGCAAATAGGCCGCATTGAATCGTACAAGGATATTAACGCTCTGCTTAAAAATAGTCAGCGCGTCCTGCTCGTCAATACAGATGACAAGGTTGAAATGGTGAAATATCCGTTCAAGGCTTTTGGCAAGAATACTCTTGGCAATATCGACGTTGTGTTCCCCATTGTGCATGGCACAAACGTGGAAGATGGCACGCTTCAAGGATATTTGAACATGCTTGATATTCCTTTTGTTGGCTGCGATGTGCTCGCTTCTGCTGTGGGTATGGATAAATACGTGATGAAAACAGTTTTAAAAGACAATAATATCCCCGTTTTGGATTGCCTTTGCTTTACATCTCGCGACTTTGAACGCTCTGACGAGATGATTTCCCAAATCGAAGGAAAATTCGAGTACCCAGTAATTGTGAAGCCAATCAACTTAGGGTCCAGTATCGGTATTTCGAAGGTTGAGGAGAGCAAGCAGCTATATGACGCATTAGCGGTTGCGTTTAGCTTTGCGGAAAAAATTCTTGTTGAGCCAGCAGTTTTGAACCTTCGCGAAATAAACTGCGCTGTCCTTGGGGACATCGACGACGCTATAGCTTCTGAATGTGAAGAGCCGCTTAACTCCAACGCAATTTTGAGCTTTAATGACAAGTATATCGGTGGCGCAAAGGATTCTGCAAGCAAGGGCATGGCAAGTGCCAAGCGCAAAATCCCCGCGGACATCTCTCCCGAAATCAAGGCAGAAATACAAAAAATTGCAGTTGATGCTTTCAAATGTCTTGGTTGCAACGGCGTATCAAGAATTGATTTTTTGCTTGACGGAAAAACCAACAAAGTTTGGCTTAACGAGATAAATACTATCCCTGGCTCACTTGCTTTTTACTTGTGGGACGCTGCTGGAATCAAGTATGACGTGCTTTTGGACAAAATGATTTCTTTGTCGCTGAAACGGCAGAGGAATCAGCAAAATATAGTATATTCCTTTGACTCAAACGTCTTGGCGGGTGTAAGTTTTGGCGGCAAATCTGGTGTGAAATCATGATTGACTTGTACCGTCCCATTCCCAAGCTTGACTTTCCCCAAAAGAGCGAGCTAATTAATCCAGTCGATGAAAAATTGGTTCGAATAGAAAACTCCGACGATTTTGTTTCGGATTTGTGCTATATTAACAGAGGAATAGACGGCGCAGTAAGCGAATGTTTCGTCAGAGAGACGGTTTACAATATGCTCCAAAAAGCTGTGAGGCAGTTGCCCCAAGGCTTTAAAATAAAGATTTTTGACGCATGGCGACCTGTATCCGTTCAGAAAGCACTGTATAACGATTTTTACAAAATAATCAAATCGTCCTCCCCATCTCTGACGGAAAGCGAGCTTATAGAGCAAACGTCTTATTTCGTATCTTACCCATCGGAGGACGTATTGCACCCGTTTGTCCATTCCACAGGTGGCGCTGTCGACATGACGATTGTAGATGCAAGCGGAATTGAGCTCGATATGGGCACAGACTTTGACGATTTTACGCCACTTTCCCACACAGCATATTTCGAAAACAGCGACTGCCACGGCGAAATAAGGCAAAATCGACGACTTCTCTACAACGCGATGACATCGATAGGCTTTACAAATCTACCGTCGGAGTGGTGGCATTACGATTTTGGCACATCGTTTTGGGCGACGATAAACCACACTGCGGCTAAATATGCGGGGATTTTAAAATAAGGATGTGTTTGTCATGAGCGCAGGAATTGAGTCAAAGACCAAGAAACAAAAATCTAAAAGCCGCAAAACTCAAAAATATGTAACTATAATGCTTGCAGCGCTGACCACAATCATATGGGCTATATTTTTAATTGCAAAATATTTTATCACAGGAGTAAATTTTTCTGAATTGCTAGATAATATCATGGGCAATGTTCTGGGAATTTTGCCGCCGATTATCATTTTTAATTTCGCATACGAGTATTTCACAAGAGACTATGTGTCAAGCGAAATGTCGGAGCAAATCACCGAAACCTTGATGGGCGACCGTGAAACAATCAAGCTCTTTTCGGAAAAGGCAAAAAAAGATTTTATCGGGGCCACACTTTCAACGTTGGTGGCCGAAGAAGAATTTGACATGGTGTATGGCGTTATAGAGCCATATTTAAACTCAAGATACGGCATTAAAAAGAACTTCAGATACACCATCACACTCAAAGAATACACTGCAAACAGGTTTTTCCCGCCAGACAAATATATAAAAATTAATGAAATGCTTACATTTAAGAAGTGCTTCGTAGGTAGCAATCGCTTGCCTGCAAGCTTTAGTATCGGTTTTTTTTCGGACGATAAAAAGCTCGACAAGGAACTACGCGGACAATCGTACATTTTTAGAGAAAGCTTTAAAGTTGATAGCGAAGATATAGAAAAGTTGAAATGTTTGTCGCCCGACGAACAAAGAGATTTTGTGTCTAAGTTTATGGAGCTGCGTCTGCTTGTTGGTAAGCGGGAGGCCGCAATTAGAGATGTATATATAGACAATTATGGTATTGATGTCTGCTTTGAATCCTCTCACAACACAGAGGCAACCGAATTGGACATACAAATTTCTTTCAGTATGCCACAGCTAACAAGTCATAGAGAATTTTTAGTCTCAATAACAGAGCCTACATACTCGCCCACTATTCAACTTTATTTTCCCGATGCCTTTAACGTTACCATGTTCCCATTCCTAAATGACAAAGACGAGACTTTAATTCAAAATGCCATGCCAATTTCAGGTTTATGCGACATCAACTTGCAAGAAGAATGGGTTTATCCTATAGGTGGCGTGGTATTTCTAATCGATAAAAACTAAGATTTAGTGGCGTGAGCGCCTACTACAATAACTAAGCAGATGCGCGTGAATAACGCACATCTGCTCTTTTGTTAATTTGATATTCTCGGAGTTATAATTTTAGCAACAGCAAAAACATGTCTTATAAAATTTGGCTAGCACTCTCGGCAAGGCAGTCACTACTCAACTTGTCGCGGCTTACAGCTCAACAACTTTTCCGCCGTTAACTCTCGATTCCTCGGCGGCGAATGCCATTTTGTGCCCCATTAATGAAAATTCTGCGCTGTACCTGTTTTGTTCTGGGTTTCGCAATGCTTCGCAAAGATGTGCCATGATTCTTTCGTCGCCGCCAGAGTGCAGGGTTTTTGGCGGGAATAGCTTATGCTTAACGACTTCTCCGCTGCCATAATGTTTTACATAGAAGCAGTCATCCTCCATGCAGCCTTCAATTTCAGCGATTGTGCCCATAATTTTAATCTGGCGTTTAGTGTCAAGGTTAAATGCGGAGGCCGTCAACGTCGCAACCGCGCCGTTTTCATACTCCATGCTCACCACTTGATGGTCGGCAACATTGTTGTCACATTTGTACACGCACTTGCCGTATGGGCTAGTTGCGAGGTTTTCTATAAAGGCAGCGTTATCGTCTGTTCTCATAACAATGTCTTTAAAGGTACTCATATTAGGCTTGTCTAGCAAATATCTGTAGGCGGAAAAATTGCAGCTTTTGTTGTACTTGCACGAGATGCAACGGTCTGCCGCGCCATCTGGGCAATTTTCTTTCGTGAAATATGAAAGTGAGCCGAATGATGACAGGCGTTTGCATTTGCTGCCTGTGAGAAAGTTGATAATATCTAAATCATGGCAGCATTTAGCAACAATCATTGCTGTGCTATCCTCTGCCTTGTGCCAGTTGCCTCTAACATAGCTATGAGAAAAATGCCAGTTGCCAATGCTCTCAACTTGGTCTATGTTAATGATTTTGCCGATTGCACCGCTATCAATCACATCTTTTATTGCAAGGTAAAAATCAGTGTAACGCAAAACATGGCACACCATGAGAAGTCTGTTATGCTTCTTTGCAGTCTCCACAATTTTTGTGGTCTTTTCAATGTTTTCCGCCATTGGTTTTTCCAGCAGAACATGATACCCCGCCTGCAAAGCCTCTATGCACGGCTCATAATGCTGCTTGTCTTGATTTGCGATGATTACGGCATCAGCTTCAACTTTTTGAGCAAGCAAATCTTCCCACGTATTAAAGCACATGTTTTCTGGGATATTGTGCTTTTCCGCAAAATTATTGCGCCTATTCTCGCGTGGCTCTGCAACCGCCACAAACTTAATTTCGTGAGGATATTTTAGTGCATAAGGTGCGTAGGAATCAGCTCCGCGTTGGCCTGCTCCAATTAATGCGATTTTCAATGTATCCATATTTCCCGCCCTTTCTTTTTGTCAGTGCGTTTTACATTCTTCCACACTTTATTATATCATGTTGCGTAGATTTTTCAATATAAGTATTTTGGTTAAACAATCAAAATCCGCTTAAATAAAGGCGGGCCTAAATATAATGACACTCGAAATACTATTGACTTTAAAAATTGAGTTTGATAAAATTGCGTAAACAAATATAATGTGAATCAAATTTAAGTTATTTTATTTTGCTTTATGTTTAAGCTGGAGGACAGCATGAAAAGAATTGCACTATGTATGTTACTCATCTCATTAGCTGTTCCATATGCAGGCTGCCACTCGGAAAAAGCGCCATTATCTGCACCAGAATCGAAAATTGAGACGAAAGAACTTACTGTATCGGCTGCCGCAAGCTTGAAAGATTGTTTGACTGAAATTGAAGCCATCTACGCTAAGTCTTCCCCTAACACGAAGGTCTTGTTGAATTTTGGCGCTTCTGGCAGTCTGCAACATCAAATAGAACAAGGTGCTCCTGTTGATATTTTTATTTCAGCAGGTGAAAAGCAAATTGATGCGTTGGAAGCGAAAGACCTTTTGATTGCCAATAGCAGAAGCAGTCTATTGATGAATTCAGTTGTACTCATTGCACCAAAAAACTCTTCGCTTACAAGCATTCAAGAATTGGCGACTG
The DNA here is from genome assembly GCA_031554155.1 of Oscillospiraceae bacterium. Taxonomy (GTDB): domain Bacteria; phylum Bacillota; class Clostridia; order Oscillospirales; family Ruminococcaceae; genus WRAV01. The sequence continues at coordinate 4,670 of JAVBKH010000204.1, read as the reverse complement.
ATAAAGTCAAAAAAGTCGCATATGGAGAGCCTACAGCAGTACCTGCGGGTCAATATGCTGATGAATCTCTTGACTTTTATAAGCTAAAAGAAAAAATATCAGACAAAGTTGTTTTCACTAAAGACGTTAGAGAAGTTTTAACTTGGGTAGAAAACGAAAATGTCGACGCTGGCTTTGTCTTCAAAACTGATGCGCTTGTTTCTGACAAGGTAAAGGTGATAACGGAGCTGACTGAAGAATCGCATTCTCCCGTTGTGTACCCTATCGCAATTATAAAGGCAACGAAGGAAGAATCTCGTGCAAAAGCTTTTACAGCCTTTTTGAAATCAGACCAAGCTAAAATAATATTTGAGAAATATGGCTTTGGTATGGCCAAATAAAAAGAAAATGGCACACTTATGAATTTATCTCCACTAGTTATTTCATTTAAAATTGCTACTTGCTCTTTGATATTTACCTTTTTTGCAGGCATTTTTATTGCATATAAAATGTATTTGTACAAGGGCAGATTTAGGACTATCATTGATAGCGTACTAAATCTACCTATCGTTTTGCCTCCGATTGTCTCGGGATTTTTCCTGCTGTTGCTACTTGGCAAGCATGGCTTTGTTGGCGCGTTGCTAAACAAAATCGGCGTAAATTTATTATTTTCTTGGCAGGCCGCAGTTATTGCTTCAATAGTTATAACATTGCCGCTTATGTATCGGTCGGTTTTGTCATCTCTACATCATATTGATGTTGAACTGCTGGAGGTGGCAGACACTTTTGGCGCAACAGGATTGCAAAAATTTAGATTTGTTGTCATTCCACTAGCTGCACCAGGTATACTGTCTGGCGCGATCCTCGCTTTCACAAGGTCATTGGGGGAGTTTGGTGCTACGCTAATGGTGGCAGGCAATATCCCTAATAAAACGCAAACAATTTCAACCGCTATTTATTTTTTTGCAGGCGGCGGTGATTTTAACACCGCTTTGTTTTGGGTTATAATAATTATGGTTTTGTCGTTATTTTTTATGTTTATTGTGAATGCTTTATACCCTAAAAAATAAACGCATTAATGTTCTTACCAAGCTGAACATTAATGCGTTTTTATTATTTACTAGCACTTAGCTTATATCTGTTTTACGCTTTTTTAAACACCAAGAATTTGCTTAGTATATAGTTAATTATAATTACCAGAACATTTGACAAAAGCTTGATTATTCGGCCATCAAAGCCCATCAAGTCCACTGCCACATACATTATTCCAAGGTCAAGCAGGCCAGTTAGCCCACGCCCCGCAAAAAACGCGCCGCATTCCTTTAGTCGCGGCAGAAAGCCACTCATCTTGCTTTTGAACACCCATTTTCGGTTTGTGAAGTATGCGAACAGCACCGAGACCACCCACGCCACACAGGTGGCAATAATGTTGGCGTGTTTGCCTGGGAGAAAGCTCGTCCAACCAAGGTAGACAACATAGTTCACAATCGTGGTGAGAACGCCGAAAACGAGATACATTATAACTTCGCGATATTTTAGCAGAAGCTTGCTCATTTGGCTTAGCATGGTTGCTCCTCTAGTTTATTAAGGCTGCGCATTTCTATTAAGATGAATATAACCGAGACTATCAGTGCCAAAACGTCAGAGGTCGGCCCTGCGTAAAGTAGTCCGTTTAAGCCCCAGAAAAGAGGGAAAATTAGCGAAAGAGGAATCAAAATCAAAATCGTGCGCAGCAATGTCAGCATCATGGATTTAAGCGGTTTGCCCACTGCAAGATAATAAAGCGCGCAGGGGATTTGTATACCCGCAGCCACAATGAACAACGCCATGATGCGCAGCGCATGGGTTGCAAATTCGTTGAACTGGGGGTTGGGGTCGCCAAAAATTCCAATACAGGTTGAAGGGGTTGCAACTAATAGAATGTTCACAATAAGTGCAAGTATACTTGTTGTTGTCACGCCTATCTTAAATGCGTGCCTAACTCTCGCGTAATTTTTCGAGCCGTAGTTAAAGCCTAAAATAGGCTGCAAGCCGATTGATGTGCCGAGAATAATGGAAATTAATATTGCGTTAATCTTCATAACAATTCCAAAGGCCGCAAGCGGAATCTCGCTGCCATATGGCGAAGATGCGCCATAATATGTTATAGAACGGTTTAAGACAAGCATAACCAAAAACATTGTAACTTGATTAACAAAGCTTGACGAGCCTAGAGCTGCAATTTTTTGAATAATTTTTGCGTCTGGCTTTATATCCGACCAAATTAGTCGCACATATTTTGCCTTGTGCAGCACATAGTAAAGCGTAAGCACAAACGAAAAAACCTGCGAAATCACAGTCGCGATTGCAGCGCCCTTGACGCCCATGTGGAACACAAAAATAAAAATCGGCGCTAAAATCGTGTTTAGCACAACGCCAGATAGGGTTGAAATCATTGAAAAATGCGGACTGCCGTCTGCACGTATTGCGTTAGACGCCGCAACAGAAAACATTGAAAAGGGCATTCCAATCATGATTATTCCCGTAAAATCAATGGCGTATGGCATTACGGCGTCTGTCGCACCAAACAATCGGAGCAGTGGCTCCAAAAAAACGAGGGAAAGTAGCGTCAACAGGCCTGAAAGAATAATCAGCATAAAAATGGAGTTGCCGAATATTTTGCGGGCATTATCACTGTTGCCGCGGCCAAGTTCAAGGCTGATATAAGCAGCAGAGCCGTTGCCCGCTAAAAGCGCAAGAGCAAGCCCCACTATGACTATAGGAAATGCAACCGTAGTCGCCGCATTGCCCAAATATCCCACACCGTGACCAATAAAAATTTGGTCTACAATGTTGTAAAGTGACATTACAAGCATGGAAACCACGCTTGGCACCGAATATTTAAGCATTAACCGTGGAATGGATTCCGTTGCAAGTGGGTTTTGCACTTGCCCTGTTTTTTCTTCTGCCATTGTGCGCTCCTTTAAAAAAAGCCACCCGCGCCGTGCGAATGGCCGAATTGTTTTTCATGGACAAATCAATATATCAAAATATGCGCATAATGTCAAGTTTGAAGCGGCGTTTTGTAAATATTGATTACAACCTTGCCATAATCCTTGACAAATTTCCTGTATATAGGTAATATTGAACAGAGTTGAGAAATTATACCAAGCTGCATAAGACACGAATAAATACACCAACTAAACGGTGTATCCCAAAGTGGAGGTGGCCTTATTATGGCTAAACAAAAAATATTGTTGCTGTTTTTATGCTTTGTGCTCGGCTTTACTGTTGCCGCATGTGCAAGCAAGCCAGAGCCTGCCCCAAGCGAATCCGCGCCACAGGTGGTTTCGGAATCATCGGCGGAGGATGCCCAAGGCCTTGGCGAAACCTTTATAAACACGCTTGAGCTGCCGCAAGGCCCTTACGCTAAATTTGCTCTGCCCAAGCTCACCGCGCAGGTTGGCGAAAAATACACGCAGAACTCTGATACCGTAGGTTGGCTGCAAATGCCAAACACCACGATTGACGATGTTGTTGTGTGGTATCCTGGTGACAAAAACGCGTTTTATTATCGACGGAATTTTGAAAAGCGAGAATCTTTCAATGGAATTTATTACGCGGACTACCGCTGTACCTTTAATGGCGGCGCAGCAGGGCTTTCGCCCAATACCGTAATCTACGGCCATTCCATGAGCGACGACCCACTAGACTCACGCAAGCTTTTCTCGCCGCTCAAGTTCTTCAAAGACGAAACCTTTGCAAAGGAAAACCCGTACGTCTATTTCTCTGTTGCAGATGAAGATTTAGTCTGGGAAGTTTTCGCTGTATTTTTCGCAACAGTTCAGCTACCCTATAATAACCCGTCCCCCAAAGATTTTGCGGGGATTATCAGCGAGTGCACGAAGCGCTCGATTTACACCTACGACACGCAAGTCAGCGCAAACGATAAAATCCTAACCCTTTCAACATGCACGTATTCGCTGCCAAACGGCACGCCAATCGCCTATCCCAACGACTACAGGTACGTTATAATGGCGAAGCTTGTAACCGACAAAACCAAACTAAAAACAGAAGCAGCCTTCGTGAAAAACCCCTCACCAAAAGCACCATAAGCTCTAAAGCCCGCGAATATCGCGGGCTTTAATAAAGTTTACAATAAACACATAGATTTTTTCGACAATATATTGTAAAATATTAGTCGAACTTTCACTATAATAACAAGGCTTGGTGATTTAATGCGAGATACTTATCGCCCAAACCCCGCTGCCTCCTTTATGAAAATGGTTATCACTATTGTTGTTCTCGGTGCAGTTTCCTTTGGTGCGGCCACTGTTTGGGAAAATGCGGAAGAATCCTTTGTTGCATCGGCGGCCGAAGCTTCCTCGACTAAAAACAAGTCAAGCTCAAGCGCCGCGGCTTCGTCGAAAATTGAGTCGGGCAGCACCGAAGACGAATACACAGACATTGACATGGGCGAGGACGCTTTGCCCAAGGTTGCCTCCAGTTCACCTTCTGACGTTGGCAAAATCAAAACAGCAAGCGAAGCCGCTGCTGCAAAAGGCACGTCTTCGTCAAGTTCTGCCGCAGTCCCCGCAAAAACCTTTTCACGCGCAGCGCTTGAAGGTTCAGTCTCAGAATCTAAAGCCGTCAATTACAACTACTTTGACGACGCCATATTTTTTGGCGACTCAATCAGCACAGGAATTCCG
>JAVBKH010000249.1:0-4700 GCA_031554155.1 Oscillospiraceae bacterium | reverse complement strand
GCAAAAACTGTGGCTCATAGCGCTGATAAAGCCAATTTTGCCACGAAAACCGTCAGCACTGTAGTATCTTGCAGGCCCATTGCCAAGCTTGCCTGCAAAAGCTGTGAGCTTGCCGAATTCTTTTTCAAGTCCTGCGATTATTTCGTCAGTATAAATTGGCCTAAAGCCTTTACCCAAGCCAATCGGCATCAGCTCAATAAAGCGCACTGCAATTTTTTTGTCCTTTGCAAATCCCGCGATTTTCACAAGCTCATCGTCGTTGACATCTCGAATAGCCACGGTATTAATTTTGACAGGCAAACCCTTTGCCGCTGCGCTGTCGATGGCTTTAATCACGCAAGATACGCCCAGCTGCTGCGTTATTTTCTCAAAAATTTGCTCATCGAGTGCGTCAAGGCTAATGTTCACTGCATCAAGCCCCGCGTCAACTAGCTCGTCGAGATAAGCTTCGAGCAACATTCCGTTTGTGGTCAGCGTCACTTGCTCAATACCGCGAAGCTTTTTCAGCTCGCGAATAAAACCCACCACGCCTTTGCGCACAAGTGGCTCGCCGCCTGTGACCTTTACTTTGCGAACGCCCATTTTAGCCATGATTTCACAAACCCTCAATATTTCTTCAAATGAGAGTATTTGTGCATGTTGCTTCATCTCAACGCCGTTTTGCGGCATACAATATGAGCAGCGCAAGTTGCAGCGGTCTGTGACCGAAACACGCAGATAATCCGCTTTTCTGTTGCAAGCGTCAGTCACAGTGATGCCTCCTCGCTCTATTTTTCATCTTCGTCTCTGATATAATCTCCGCTTTTGCCGCCAGATTTTTCGCAAAGCCTAATACTTCCGATTATCATTGTCCTGTCAATTGCCTTGCACATGTCGTAAATCGTCAAAAGCGACGCTGAAACGCCCGTCAAAGCTTCCATTTCCACGCCTGTTTTGCCCGTTATTTTAACTGTGCATGTGGCTTCTATTTGAGAATTTACTTCATCTAAAGCAAAATCAATCGAACATTTTTCAATAAAAAGAGGGTGACACATAGGAATTAGCTCCGACGTTTTTTTCGCAGCCATGATTCCCGCAATTCGCGCAACGCCCAAAACATCGCCCTTGGCGGCAGTTGAATTTTTCACAGCTTGCATTGTCTGCTCGTTTACAGTGATAACGCCCCTTGCAACAGCCACTCGCGCCGTGATTTCTTTTGGAGAAACGTCGACCATTATTGCATTTCCGCTTGTGTCAAAATGTGTGAAAAGCTCGCCCAATATTGCCCCCCCTTTTTGCTAGTTAAGCTTTATTGTACTCTGTTGTCGCGTTTTTTGTCAATACGAGATAATCTCTCGCAAAAGAAAAAAGACCTTGCGGTCTTTTCCCATTATTTTAGTCCTGTCTAATTCTAATTGTTCCCGAAGAAACTCCCATGTCAAGGGTTTTGTGCGGGTCGCTGCCGACTGTTGCGGTGACGCTGTGGTCATCTTTTGTCGCGTCAAAGTAAGTGCTAATTATGCCAGAGTTTTTTTTGCCGTTAAATTTGAAGCTTTGGTCTTTTGCAAGGCCAATATTAATTATACCAGAGCTAGCATTGGCGCTAAGTGAATCTTTGATTTCAACGCCATCAAGATTGATTGAACCCGATGTCACATTAACTTCGCCATTTCCTGTGAGCTTATCCTCGACGATTATAACGCCAGAGCTTGCCCGAATCGAATATTTTTCCGTTTCAAGTCCGTCTGAAAATCTCACAGACCCTGATGAAATTTCTATGTCGGTATTAGTGGCTTTAATTGGATAATCGGTGTGCAACATGCCCGAACTTATTCTGACGGCGAGGTCGCTAAGTTCAAGGGCGTCTTCAAATCTCATTGTACCCGAACTCATGTCGACAGCCATTGTGCTTTTAAACGAGCGCGGCAGGTACACCTCTACGCGGCTATGCTCTCTCCAAGAGCCAAATGAAAAGCCAACAAATGAAAAGCCGAAATGAAAGTTTTGCTCTTTTGTAGAAACTTTAACCCTGTCTCCGATTCTTTCAACGGTAACGAGCCTGTTTTGCTGCAAATTTTGGCCGAAATGTTTAATGTTGATGTCGTTGCTGTCTGTCAAAAACACAACGCACTCGTCGGAGGCAAACGCCAAATCAAGTTTTTTTAGGCCATCTGCCGACACAGTTGTGTCTTTCAAAAGCTCCATCTTGCTGCTATCGTTACCAAAAAACGGCAAAAAAGAAAAGCCGTTTTTGAAAAACAATGTGCCGCCCACCAAGGCTGCAACGATTAGTGCGCCGATTACGCACCATAAAACAATCATCGCTAAATTAAGTTTCCTCATTACTCTTCCCCTCTATACATGCCGACCAATTTGATAATATGCAGGATAATCGGTGTCAAGATGAAAACCAACCAGCCTGGATTCCAAGCGTCTGCAAAGAAGCCCAAACAAAGAAAAACAAGAACCGTAATCATCCAAGCAAGAGATGTGATAGACTTGTGTATAGCATCTTTTTTGCTTTTATTAAGCGAAAATTCTTTAAAGTCTTCCACAATTGTTTCCTCCATTTTAACGTACTTAGGCTTTGACATTGCATTGTAAACGAGCAGCATTGTTCCGATTGCCCAACAAATGAACATGAGCACAATCCCTATGACAAATATTGGCGTACCTTCGCCGAAAATTGTGCCAAACACTATTGGAAAAATGAAGCTGATGATGTAGACCGCAACTGCAATCGAAACCAGAACCGCCGATTTTTGACGATGCATTTGGATTTGGATTGGGTCAAAAACCTCCTGCTCCCGAAGTCCTCGGATTAGCTCGTCGATATCGCCGATGCCTGCAATAACGGCAGCGTAGGCAGTTTCTTCGTCCTTGCCGTTGGCAATCATGTCGTTGTATCGGTCGTTTAAGTTTGCAATAAGCTCGTCTTTCAGCTCAATTGCGCGGCGTGTGCGCGGTGCATTTTCAAATAATGCCTCAACATGGCTTTTAATTTTTTCGTTCATTACTTTACCCTCCGCTAAATTAGTTTATCGATTAGCTCTTTTGCGTGTTGCCAATCGAGCTTGTTTTGTTCAAGTAGCGCTCTGCCAATCTGTGTTATTGAGTAGTACCGCCGCCTTGCACCTTTTTCTTCGTCGCCCCAATAGGATTTTATACATTGGGATTCCTCAAGCCGCCTGAATGCGCTGTAAAGCGTTGCTTCTTTTAGCTCATATTGTCCGTTTGTCTTTTCTTGAATCGACTTGTTAATTTGATAACCGTAGCTGTCGTGCTCATGCAAATGCGAAAGTATTATCGATTCTGTGTGCCCGCGTATTAAATCTGACGCTATTGACACTCCGCTCACCTCTCTCGAGTTAAATCTGTTTTCTATATATGTTATATCATAAGATACCTCGCCTGTCAATGTATCTTTAATAATAAATTATATATTTTTGTAATTTGTGTTATAATAACCTTACCCACTAGCAAAATCAGAGATTTTGAGTGGGTCCCAAGAACATTTGACCATCAAAAGTTGCCTTCGGCAAACGCGGCTGCACCGCTTCAAAGCACTTCGTGCTTTGCTTTTGTGGTATAATAATTACATACATGAAAAGAGGGATTATATGAACGCAGAAATTTTATGCGTGGGAACAGAACTGTTGCTCGGCGACATTATCAACACAAACGCAGCGTTTATCGCAAAAGAACTTGCTTCGAGCGGAATTGGCTGCTACTATCAAACAGTTATTGGTGACAACCAAAAACGACTAAAAGAAAGCTTAGCGCTTGCTTTGTCTCGCGCTGATATTGTAATTACAACTGGAGGACTCGGGCCAACTTACGACGATTTGACCAAGGAAACCGTCGCCGAATATTTTTCTCTCGAAATGGAAATGCACGAGCCGTCACTGGAAGTTATACGAAATTTTTTCTGTCGCATTGGCCACTCGATGACACCCAATAACGAAAAGCAGGCAATGATGCCGAAAGGCGCAGTTATTTTCCCCAACGACCGTGGAACAGCGCCGGGCCTAGCCGTTGAAGGCAAAGGCGAAAAAAGCGGCAAAATTGTCATAATGCTGCCTGGTCCTCCCAGAGAAATGACGGCCATGTTTGAAAAACAGGTGCGGCCATATTTGCAAAAAAAATCGGACACTATTCTAATGTCCCACAGTATTCATTTGTTTGGCATAGGCGAGTCTAAAATTGAAAGCATACTTCGCGAAAAAATCGAAGCTATGGAAAACCCCACAGTCGCGCCCTACGCTAAAGAGGGCGAAGTTCAGCTGAGAGTTACTGCCCAAGCCAAAAACGAGACCGAAGCAGAAGCTTTGATTAAGCCAGTGCTCGACGAAATTTGCGGCATGTTTCCGCAGTTTGTCTATGGCGTTGATGTTGGCACGCTACAAAATGCACTAGTGCAAAAGCTCATAGAATTAAACAAAACTGTAGCAGTAGCGGAAAGCTGCACAGGCGGCCTTGTCAGCTCCAGAATCACAGAAATTGCAGGGTCGTCCAAGGTTTTTGGCTACGGTTGCTGCACCTACGCCAACGACGCCAAAATAAAAGTTCTTGGCGTGTCCCCGCAAACTCTTGAAAAATTTGGCGCAGTCTCCCGCGAAACTGCCACTGAAATGGCAAGAGGCGTAAAGAATCTTGCAGGAGCGAGCGTTGGAGTATCAACCACAGGCATTGCAGGGCCTGACGGCGGCAGCGACGAAAAG
>JAVBKH010000142.1:0-10187 GCA_031554155.1 Oscillospiraceae bacterium | reverse complement strand
GGAATAACGATGCCAACAGCGATGAGAAGTGCTGCAACAGTCAATCTTGTCATGGAATTAGTTTTTTGCATTCAAACCTCCAAAGTCTTGACTAGATTTTTTTCCTATGCAAAGCAAATGCGACCCATCCGCCTTCTGTTTTGCGCTCCAATATGCCAAGCCCCGCGGCGGAAAGCGCTTCCAGTACGTCCTGCTCGCGCGTGTCAATGATGCCAGAAACAATAACAATGCCGTAGTTGCCCAAATTGCTGATGATGTGATGAACGTATTCTATAATCACGTCGGCAACGATATTTGCAAAAATTAAGCCGTAGCTGCCGTTGATGTGGTTGCCCAAAGTGTCGCGTATAAAGCGGCATTTTTTATTGACCTTATTTATAGCAGCGTTTTCGTTTGCCACACGCACGGAAACTTCGTCAATGTCCAAGCCTAGCGCAGACTGTGCGCCGAGCAGCACCGCCGAAATTCCAAGTATACCGCTGCCGCAGCCCAAGTCGAGGACTTTGACATTTTTCTTAAAATGAGTCTGCATAAGCTCCATGCAAAGCCTAGTGGATTCATGTGTGCCTGTTCCGAAAGCCATGCCAGGGTCTAGCTTGAGCACAACCTCGTTTTCTTGAGGCGTATATTCTTCCCAAGATGGGCAAACCACGAGCCGCTCACCGACTTTGGTTGCGTGATAATATTTTTTCCAGCCGAAGGCCCAATCCTCTTCGCGAACTCCAGACAGCTCAAATACAAGCCGACCCCATTCGTTTTCCTTATCAAGCTCCTTTAGTCGTGTAAGCTCAATTCTTATTGCCGCGAGAGTTTCAGCTCCCTGCTCATTTTCGGAAAGATACACCGTCACAATAGTTTCGGAATCCTTGAGCTTTAGCAATGATTCGTCATAGTAGTCCCAATATGCGCCCTTATGTTCGAGGAATTCTTCGAAGTCCTGCGCGTCCTGCACTTGAAATCCATTTATTCCAAGCTCCAACAACGATGCACCGAGAACCTCTGCTCCTGCTGTCGTTGTGTAAATGTCCATTTTAGTCCAGTTGTTTTCTTCCAAAATCCTCACCACCTTTTATTGCCACTTAATTATGCACTATTTGGTGAACATTATCAAGTAGAAAGACTTATTTTTGTGCTAATGCGCAATGCTAATTTCTTTCTTGCACAAAAAAATTCGCTTAACTAACTAAATATTTCCAACATTTGGCCGATATACAAGGTAAGAGCTATATCCGCAGACGATTGGAGGAGAGTTTATGAATTTTGCAATTAGGAATGTAAAACAATATACCGCTATGCAGAAAATGAGCCAGAGTATTATGAAGTCGGCTGCAAAGCCGCAAAATTCCGCAGCAGTTTCTCGGTTTTCCGGCAGCGCAGTAAGCGAAGACGAAACTTTAAGGCGGCGCGCGCTAGTTGACACCTTCGACCCCAACAGCATGACTGGACAGCATATCGACCCCGAAAAGCTTGAACTGGAAAAAGCAAAAGGCGAGAGAATCAGAGAAATTACGGAAAAGTTGAACATGGGCAAAAGATTATCCCAGGAAGAAAAGGATTTTTTGCGCGAACACTCCCCTCAATTGTACGAGGAGGTGGTCAAAATTGAAGAAGAGCGCGAAAAATTCAGACAAGAGCTTAAAGGCGCAAAGACGCCCGACGAAGCCGAGCAATTGCTGATACAGAAAAAGACTACGATTATGAGCGGCTCTGCAAAAAACAGCAGCCCACAGATGATGCTTGCTGCTATGGAAGACGAGTACAAAAATTTCATGGGAAAAGGTAGCGATGGGGAAGTTGAGGCCACTGGCGCTGCAAAAACAGCGGCTGTGCTAAATGCTCTGGTGTAGCCCAAGACTTTTTATTATGGCGGCCGCAATTTCGCATGGCTCATTGGCTGCGTCCAGTGTGAGCGTTGCGACACTGGAATATAGCGGCTCTCTTGCTTGGAAAAGCTCGCTTAATTTTTCGCGGGTGTTGAGTTGCAAAAGTGGTCGGTCACTTCCCAAGATTCTGCGATAGCATTCGTCAAAGTCGAGCTTGAGGTAAACTATGTGGCATGCTTTAAGCGCTGCAACATTGCGGGGAAATGTCAGAGCGCCGCCGCCTGTGGCCAAGATTACGCCATGCATCTTGGAAAACTCCAATACTACCTCGTGCTCACAGTTGCGGAAGTAAGTTTCGCCGTGAATTTCAAAAATTTCTGGGATTCTCATGCTGAATTTTTTTTCGATTTCGTCGTCAAGGTCGAAAAATTCGCAGCCGAGATAAGCTTTTAGCGCTTTGCCCACACTTGTTTTGCCGCAACCCATGAAGCCGCACAGCGTAATATTTCGCTCTATCAAGGTGATTCACACCACTTTCTTTAAGTTTTTTGCATATAATAAAAGAAAATTAAAAATATAATTCAAAAACCTATTGATAATTTGCTTGAAACAAGGTATATTAAATCTCGTAAGTGTCTATATAATCAAATATATCAACAAGCACTGCTTGTAATATAACTTAATTTGCAATTGTAAGGAGGTGCCCGCATATGGTATTTGACAAGGTAAAGGCGATATTGGTTGACCAACTCGATGTTGAAGATGAATCGGTGACGATGGAGAGCAGTATCTCCGACGATTTGGGAGCAGACTCTCTGGACGTGGTTGATATGGTTATGAGTCTTGAAGAAGAATTTGACATTGAAATTCCCGACGAGGACATTGAAAACATGAAGACTGTCGGAGATATTGTAAGATTTATCGAAGCTAAGAACGACTAATCCTCTGTGATTTTAGCGAGATTTTGCAAGACAAAAATATACCCACTGGCGGATTTTTTCCGACAGTGGGTATTTCGTTTTGCTAACTATTTATCCGCTGCAAGTCTAAAAAATCCAGAATCATCTTTGCGCACACCATATCTATTCAAAATGTCTTTGGTGAAGTTTGAGGCTTCAGTTGTAATAGAGGTGGCAATAGCTGAGCTTGTCGCCGTGGGGGTGTCCTCCTCGACCTTATAAGCCAAGGTTGGGAGCTTGGCGAGGTTTATGTCTTGCGGCACATGTTCGCCAACAGCGCTGACTACAGTTGAGATTTGAGCCATTTTATCCCCGATACAATCACTTGCTTCCTTAATATTTTTCTGCAAGGTTTCAAGCTCTGTGCGGAAGTTGCCGAATTTCTTGTAGGCATCTTCAATTTTATTGGTTGCTTCTTGGATTTTGGCGTCGACTGCGGCCTTTGCATTTTTGGCCAAAGAATCAGCTTTGACTTGGGCATCGCGGGTAATGCCTGCGGCTTCGTCATGGGCGCGGGAGACAACCTTGCCTGCGTCGTCCTTTGCTTGGCCTAACAAGCCTGCAATTTGCGAAGCTGCAAGCTCGACTTGTGCTCGCTTATCTTCAAAGACGCGGTTCTTTTCTACAAGCTCGGCGTTTAGCGCAGCTTGGCGCGAAAGTTCCGTACTTTTTTCTTGGACTATTTTTTCTTGCTTTGCAATTTCTACTCTAAGCTTTTCGATAAGCTCGTTTGCATATTCATTCTTTTTGGCTTCCTCGTCGGCGCGAACGGTAGCGTCGTCAAGATTTGTTTGCAGGCGCACAATTTGCTGCTGCATCTCTTCAGATTCTTTATGCATTTCCTCACGAGAGTGCATAAGCTCTTCGATTTGCTCTGCTAATCTTTGCTGGGTTTCTTGTGTGGTTTCGTTTAATTCAAAAATATATGAGAGCACATCTTTCTTTTTAAAGCCACCGAACACGCCCGCTTTTGGAAGTATATGGTTGTTGTCCATTGCCGTTCCTCCTAAATTTGTATATTCAAATTATTTTTGTTTAGAGCTGTTGCGAAGAGCTTGGCGTGTTGCGCGCAAATCTGTGAGGGATTTTGCCATTGCTTCCTCGGTTGTGCGCAATATATTATCTGAAAAATCCTGCGCGGCTCCACGAATCTCCCGCGCTTTCATTTGGGTTTGTGTCATAATATCGGCGGCTTTTGCTTGCGCTGCCTTGGCAACTTCTTGATTTGCAACAAGGGATTTTGCGCGGTCCTCCGCTTTGCGAATTATGCTTTCGGCTTCGCGTCTGGCATCGCTTAAAATATCGGCGCGGTCGCTGACGATTGCTTTTGCCTGCTCAATTTCGGTTGGCAGGTTTATGCGAATATCGTCGATTAAATCGCGCACCTTATCGGCATCGACAACGCATCTTCCGCCAGATAGCGGCAGACTCCAAGACTTGTCGAGAAGTTCATCAAGTACGTCTAAAACTTCATCTATATTCAACTCAAGACCTCCATTTAGTGGTTAAAAAATTTATCTTTAAGCCGCAGCTTTATGTCCGCGCATACTTGGTGTGGAACAAAATCTGAAATATCGCCGCCAAAACCTGCAACCTGCTTTACAAGGCTTGAATTAAGGTAAAGGTTTTCGACTGTTGTGTTCAAAAAAATGGTCTCGGCTTCGGGCAACAGCTTTTTGTTTGTTAGTGCCATTTGAAATTCGTATTCAAAGTCGGACATTGCCCGCAAGCCCTTAACAATTGCAATTGCGCCTTTTTCGCGAACGTAGTCCACAAGTAGGCCTTGGTATTGGTCAACCGTGACGTTTGCAAGGTGCGCCGTGGATTTTTCAAGCATCTGCACGCGCTCGTCCGCAGTAAAGGCGGGGTTTTTAGCGGGGTTAACTATAACTAGAGCAACAACCTCGTCGAACAGGCCGCTTGCCCTCGTGATAATGTCAAGATGACCGAGCGTTATAGGGTCAAAGCTGCCTGGGCAAACTACCTTAGCCATTTTATGCCTCCAGAATTATTTTGCGGTAAACTGTTATTTTTGTTTTACCGTAGCGATATTCTTTATGTTTTGGGAAGTCTCCTGCCATTTCGGGCAAATCGTCCCCTTTGTCACTTTCACATATAATTATGCCGCTGTCGCTCATATTAGAAGATAGGGGAGTCAACAACTTTTCGAAGTAGCCTTTGTGGTACGGTGGGTCGAGGAATGCTATATCCACGCGGGAAGACGCGCTGTGAAGATAGGACGTCGCGTCCATGGAAAGAAGCTGGCCGATTTCTGAAAAGCCTGTGTTTTTTAGATTTTCCTCAATCACTGTGCGGCAAGCCTTTGATTGGTCTACAAACACGCAGCTTTTTGCGCCACGAGAAAGAGCTTCGATTCCCATTTGGCCAGAGCCTGCAAACAAATCGAGAACGACAGCGCCGTCAATTTCAAACTGAATTATGCTGAACACGGCCTCCTTGACAATCTCGGAGGTGGGTCGGGTTTCCAAGCCGTCTGGTGTGGCAAGTTTGCGACCTTTGGCTGAACCTGTGATTACACGCATAGTATATCTCCTATTATGACGAAGTTTGCTGATATTGTCAACATTATTCGTTATATTTCCGTATTTTGAGCAGTCTCTGGGTGTAGATAATCGTACAAATTTTTTGCTGCGCGCTTGGTCATTTGTGGTGCTGCGGTAAGCTCCTCAAGAGTGGCTGCGGCCATGGCTTTTTTGGTTTTAAAATGCTTGAACAAAGCTTTTGAGCGGCTTTCGCCGATTCCCTCAACGTCGGTCAAGCTAAGCTCAAAGGACGATTTTGTGTGCTTTTGCTTCATAAAGGTTATGGAGAAGCGGTGAACTTCGTCTTGGATTTTGCTTACGAGCGTGAAAGCGTTTCGCGTGGACAGGATTGAGATTTCGCCGCCGTCTTGCGCGATGGCTCGTGTGCGGTGCTTGTCGTCCTTCACCATGCCGAATAGCGGAATACTGCCGAAGCCAAGGTCGTCAAGCAATGGCTTGACGGAAGAGACATGGCCTTTGCCACCGTCTAGCAAAATCAAATCGGGTAAGCGGCCAAAGCCCCTACCAGTGTGCTTTTCCTCTTCGTAATGGGAAAAACGCCGCCCAATTACTTCGCGCATTGAGCCGTAGTCGTCAATACCGTCAATAGTTTTTATGTTAAATTTTTTGTAGGCAGCCTTTAGCGGGCGACCGTTTTCAAATACAACCATGCCTGCAACAACTGTCTGGCTGCCATAGTTTGAGATATCGTAGCTTTCGATATATTCGGGAGTTTTGGGTAACCCAAGCAAGCGCGCAAGCTCGTCTAAGGCTTGAAGCTCCTTACCAGTGCGCTCAATTTTGTGCGCCAAAAACTGGGCGGCGTTGGCCGTTGCCATTTGCACAAATTTAAGCTGCTCACCTCGCTGCGGAATATGCACAGAAACTTTTGCTCCAAGTTTTTCGCTCAAGTACTGCTCAATTAACTCGATGTCCTCGCAGTCGCCATCAAGCGAGATTTGCTTTGGTATTTCGTTTTGCTGATTGTAGTACGACAAAATAAATTCGCTGCGAGCAGCCTCAAGGGTTGCAAGCTCGCCAAGTTGATAGTCCTGCTTGTCCACAAGCCGCTGTTCGCGAAACTTTAACACAACCGCGCAGCTTTCCGCGCCATTTTGTGCAATTGCGATAACATCTTGGTTGGAAACTTTTGCAAAAACCACATGCTGACGGTCTCTTGCGCGTTCAATCGCACGAATTCTGTCGCGGTAGGCGGCCGCTCTTTCAAACTCCATTCGCTCGGAGGCTTGCTCCATTCGGCTAGTCAAAAGTTCGATTGTGCTTTGGCTTCCACCACTCACAAACTGTATGGCGTGGTTAATGGTCTCGGCGTAGTCGGCTTGCTTGATTTTGCCAGAACACAGCCCCATGCACTGCTTGATGTGAAAATTAAGGCAAGGCCTGCCTTTGCGAAAATCCTCAGGGAATTTTTTGTTGCATGTTGGCAGCAAAAAAACCTTGTTCACTTCGTCCACAGTTTCGTTTACAACAAAAGCTGATGTGTACGGACCTAGGTATCGTGCGCCGTCGTCGGTGAGGGGCTTTTGCTTCACTTCGGCAATTCGCGGAAAGCTCTCGCCGCTAACGCGAATGTAGCGGTAGCCCTTGTCGTCTTTTAGCAAAATATTGTACTTTGGCTTGTGCTGCTTAATCATGCTGCATTCAAGCACTAGAGCTTCGAATTCGCTTGCAGTCACAATTGTATCAAAATCATAGACATTGCTGACCAGTCGAAAAGTCTTTTCTTCGTGCTTGTGTACGCTGCGAAAATAGCTTGAAACACGATTGCGCAAAGCCTTCGCCTTGCCAACATATATTATACCGCGCGTAGAATCACGCATAATATAAACTCCCGGCAAAAGTGGAAGCTGCCTTGCTTTATCTCTAAGAAATGGCAAACGTTCGTTATTCATAGCATAATCCTAATGTTTTTTATAAGAAAAATCAAGGCGCTTCCGAATAAACGGCAGCGCCTTTTGTGCAGTTTTGATTAAATTAATCTGCGAAACCAGATTCCACAAGCTTGATAAGGCCATCAACAGCTTGCTGCTCGTCAGAGCCGTCAGCAATAATTTTGATTGTAGTGCCGCCAACAATGCCGAGGGACAAAACGCCGAGCAAGCTCTTAGCGTTTACGCGACGCTCTTCTTTTTCGACCCAAATTGAGGATTTATACTCATTTGCTTTTTGAATGAAAAATGTAGCCGGGCGAGCGTGTAGGCCGACTTGGTTTTGGACTGAAACTTCTTTAACAAACATTTCTTACTCTCCTAATTTGTGCAGATATATTAATATTCTGACGATTTTTCAATGTTACCGATAAGCAACTTACTTTGATTATAACACAACAATCGCGCTAGTCAACGATAGTATTAACCAAAATGCGCCACATTGCGCAATTTCTCTTGAAATTCCAACAATGAACTACTTTAAAGATGTAGCTTTGTGCACAATGTCTAGAATGTTTAAAACATTATGGATACTTTAACAAAACAAACAAACCTATGAAAACTTTAGCTTGATAACGTAATATAGAATCGGTACAAGCAGTGACGGCAGCAGGTTTGCGACCTTGATTTTTGTGTCGCACAAAAAATTAAGTCCAACACAGATTACACTTGCAAAGCCAACCATGCAAAAGCTGGTGAGCAATGGCTCGGATATAAACGGAGCAAGCTGCCTTGCGAGCAGGGCAGGGATTGACTGGACGATGAGTACGGGAATAAAGGCGAAAAGCACGCCAACGCCTAGTGATGATGCCAACACGATTGAAGTTGTAGCGTCGAGCATGGTTTTGATATACAAAATGCTTGCGTCACCAGTGAGGCCGTCGTTAATAGGCCCGATGATTGACATTGCGCCGATGCAAAAAATCAGTGTCGCTGTCACAAATCCTTTTGCAAAGCCGTCAGATTTAAGCTTGTTTTCGACGAAAAGTCCAAGCTTGTTGATGTAATCGTCAATGCGCAAAGCTTCGCCCACAAAGCAGCCTATAACAAGGCTTATCAGCAGCAAAAGCCCGCCAGAATCCTTTATTTTGCCTGTGGCAACGTCCAAGGTGAGCATTGCAGTTAAAAGGCCGTTTAAGCCGATTACCGCTACAGCAAGCCCCTCAACCTTGAGAATTGCCGCATTAATTCGCTCTGGTATGCCGCGTTTGAGCAGCAAGCCAATTAGCGAGCCTATGATAATGCCTGCCACATTAACGAGTGTACCTGTCATTTTGCACAATCCCTCTCGGCCTTGAGTGCTTCGATATATTTTTTATCCTTTTCAGTTAGGGTTGCATTCTCCAAAAGGTCGGGGCGCATGATAAAAGTCTTTTTAAGGCTTTCTTCGCGCCGCCATTTTATAATATTTGCGTGATGACCGCTCACCAAAACTTCGGGTACAGTGCGGCCGCGCCATTCAGCGGGGCGTGTGTAGTGCGGATATTCAAGCAATCCGTCGCCGTGGCTTTCCTCCTGCCAACAAATGTCCTCGGCCAAAACACCCTCGCACAGACGACTTACTGCGTCCACAAGCACAAGAGCAGGCAGCTCTCCGCCAGTCAAAACATAGTCGCCGATTGAGATTTCTTCGTCAACAATTTCATCAATTACTCGCTGGTCTATGCCCTCGTAGTGGCCAGAAAGCAAACAAATGCTGTCCATTTTTGAAAGCTCAATCGCTTTTTGCTGCGTCAAAAGTTTACCACGGGGTGACATGTAAATCATGTGCGGCTTTTTTTGCAGTTGCAACTCCACAGCCTTGTAGCAATTGAAAATAGGTTCTGCCTGCATCAACATGCCTTTTCCGCCGCCGTAAGGCACGTCGTCGGTGCGCGAAAATTTGTCTAGTGTGTAGTCGCGTATGTGGTGGCAACGAATGTCAAGATACCCTGCCGCCCTTGCTCGCCCGATTATGCTAGTCGCGATGACAGGCTCAAACATTTCGGGGAACAGCGTCAAAATGTCAATCCTCATCGTCAAACAATCCTTTTAGTGGCCTAATTTTCATTGTGCCACCGTCTACGTCAGTCTCGATGATAACGTCTGGAATTGCAGGCACAAGCCGCTCAACGCCGTCCTCGCAGTTTAGAACATACACGTCGTTCGCGCCTGTTGAAAGCACGTCGGTGAGCTTGCCCCATGTTTTGCCGCTGTCAGCATCTATCACAGTTAGCCCAATCAAGTCTTGAATAAATGTCCCTTCGTCATCAGGGGCATCTTCTCTATTAATATATAAAACCCTGCCGCGCAATGTTACAGCGGCGTCAAGTGTGTCAATGCCCGCCACTTTCAGCAAAACAACGTTTTTGTTGACGCGCGCTTGTTCAACTTTTAGGGATTTTTCTCCGTTTTGTAGATAAAGTGTACTAAATTCGCAGATATATTCTGGCGAATCGCACCATGGTTGGACACGCAACTCGCCGCGCACACCGTGGGTGGATACGATTTTGCCGCATTCTAGGTATTGTTTTTGCATGGTATTACTCCCTATTGTAAGACAAATTTTATAAGCCAACTGAGTTAAACTATTGAGTCTGTTTCATTTCGGCTGCAAAACGCCGAAGGCAAAAGCCTCCGGCGCAATGTTTCTAGTCGATTTCAACGGCGATTTTTTCACCAGATTTAGCGGCGGCAGCGCGCACAACAGTGCGAATAGCCTTGGCAATTCTGCCCTGTTTGCCGATTACACGCCCCATGTCATCGGGAGAAACTTTTATGTGATAAACCACAGTTCCGTCTTCAATCGGTGAATCTTTGGTTACGACAACGTTTTCTTTATTGTCGACGAGGCCCTTTACGATAGATGTAATGAGAAGTTCCATAAAAGTACCTTTCACCCTAAAAGCTAGATGATTTCGTTCTTTTTAAGCA
>JAVBKH010000207.1:0-2680 GCA_031554155.1 Oscillospiraceae bacterium | reverse complement strand
AAATTCACGGCACTCAAATTTTCGGCGTGGACATAGACTCACTTTTTGACGAGCGACCGTGGCTTTTGCCGTTGAGCATGTTTTTTGGCGTGGTTTTTATCTCCGCAATCCTTTTATTTTCCAACAAAATTTATATGAGCGCTAAACAGAAACGCCGCCTTCAAATGCAGCTAACTCTCGACGAAGAGCTTGAGCGCAAAGCCGCAACACCCTATCGCGGACCTATTCCAACTGTGGGCAACCAATTCACATCAAGATAGAAAAAGGGCCGAAGAAAACTTCGACCCTTTGCTTTTTATACCGTTATTCTGTTGTGGGCAACCTCTACAACTTCGCCAGAAACTTCAACTGCGTAAAAGTTTTTCACGGGGAACATCTTCCAGAGTTTGTACAAAACCGATTCGCTGTTGCTTGGCATACCCGTAACAAAATTTATGCTGTCTGCTTGGCTTATCGCTTCAACCATTACGCTTTCCTTGTCCTCGGAAAAAAGCAGGCGCATGGTCGCTTTATTCTTTTTTGAGAGATTGAAAAGATAATCAATAACTTGTGGGTCAAGCTCATATTCCGAGTCCAAAATTCCCACAACCACAAGGTCTGTTTTCGTTTCGTCTGCGATAACTCTCGCTGCGTGAATAAGTCTGTCGCAGCTATATTGGTTCGTGACAAATGTGATAGTTTTTTCCAACACCATTCCTCCTTACGTACGTGCGCACTCGGTACTTGTGTTGCTATTATTTTACAATAAAGTTGTGAACATTTCATGTAACCAAAAATAATAAACTTGCAAAAATTATAGTTTAATCTGGGCTTAGTGTTCACAAAATATAACTTGAATATGTTAAATTTTAGCATATACTTTTTAGTATACCAATAACTATAAGGTAGGACATTCATGGAAAAGACGCATACAAATCGCGATAAATGGTATCAGCTTGACAATGCCGCAAATATTTTCCCCGCAGTCAGCAACGAGCGCAACACAAATGTCTTTAGGTTAGCCTGTGAGCTACGCGAAAACGTTGACAAGGTGACTCTACAGCAGGCGCTTGAGGCTGCAATGAAAAACTATGGCCATTTTCGGGTGGTGATGCGACGCGGACTTTTTTGGTTTTACCTTGAACAAACCGACATTGAGCCTAAAATATTATTTGAAACAACGCGGCCATGTGGCCGAATATTTTACAAGCACGTTAAAGAGCTGTTGTTCACAGTGTCTTACTATAGAAGAAGAATAAATCTTGAAGTTTTTCACTCAATCTCTGACGGAAGCGGTGCGTTTGGCCTGTTGCGTGCAATAGTTTACCACTATTTGTTGCTGCGCTACAAGCGCGAGATTCCCATTCCACCACCACTTGACCGTATGCCGCCGCCTACTCTTGGCTCCGAAGATAGCTTTGCTTACCACTACGACCCCGACGGCAAGCAGACGCCAATCGTTGAGCGCGCTTATACAATCGGCGGCACAATGCTGCCCTCAAATTCAATCGGCATAATTAGCGGCACAGTACCCACAAAGCAAATGCTGTCCCTTGCCAAAGCAAACGGCGCAACCGCAACAGCGTATCTTACTGCACTTTTGATTTGTGCAATCTACCGCGGATTGATGCCGAAACGCGCATTAAATCGACCTATCGGCGTGACAATCCCTGTGGATTTGCGCGGACATTTCTCCTCTGAAACAAGCCGCAATTTTTTTGGAGTCGTGGACATCCGCTACTCCTTTGCGGGAAAGACCTTTGACTTTGCTGATGTGCTGCAAAACGTGTCTGCGCAGCTTGCCGAAAAAATTAAGCCAGAGGCACTTTCCAAGCGAATGAATTACACTATGAGCGCGCAAAAGAATATTTTTGCCAGATTTACGCCGCTTGTTCTTAAAAATCTAGTTCTTGGCGTGGTGTACCGAAGAAGCGAGCGCGCAACCACCACGGCACTTTCAAATTTAGGCCGAATCGTCATGCCAGAGGAATTTACGCCATACATTTACGGCTTTAGCTGCCTGCTAAACCCCACGCCGATTCACCGCGTTAAGCTGTGCATTTCCTCATTTGGAGACAATTTTGTGATGAATTTCACCTCTTGTATTGCAGAGACCAAAGCGGAAAAATATTTTTTTAGGCATCTTGCTGAAAACGGCGTTGATGTAACAATTACAAGCAATGGAGCGTGCGACGATGAAGTATTGTAAAACGTGTAATGTTTCCGTCAACAACCCCACTTTGCACTGTCCCCTTTGCTACTCGCCACTTGAAAGCAAGGATAACATTTTCGAGCCAGTAAGCTACCCCAATCTCGCTGAAAAAGCCGCAAAATACAACCTCATGTTTCGAATGCTGCTGTTTCTATCGCTCACAGCTGTGGGTGTTTGCATGACCGTGAATCTTGCAAGCATTGGCCGCTTGTCTTGGTCTTGGGTTGTTCTCATAAACGTTGCCTACATTTGGATTGCGATTAGCACAGCCGTTCGCCGCCGCTCAAAGCTTGGCTTTAACATTATTGTGCAGGTAACAAGCTTTGCAGCGCTCATGGTCGCGATTGATATTTTTTCGGGCCACTCAAATTGGGCGCTAAACTATGTTGTGCCGTTTCTGTTCATTTCAGCAACGCTTAGCATAACTATTATCATCATTGTAAAGCGCATGGTTGTCGGCGAGTTCATTCTCTATTTTGTGCTGACTGC
>JAVBKH010000126.1:0-5881 GCA_031554155.1 Oscillospiraceae bacterium | reverse complement strand
TTTTTCTACGCAATCCTCGCTTTTGCATTCTGGTTTTTGCTTGCCAAAACAACCCTTGGTCGCAAGCTGTTTGGTGTTGGCTTAAACGAAAATGCGACTAATTTTAGCGGAGTAAACACCGCGCGTGTTAAGATGACAATTTACTTAGTCAGCGGACTAATGTGCTCATTTGCAGGATTAATTTGGCTTGGTAGATTTACAAGCATAAAGTATGATGCGGGAACAAGCCTTGGACTTAAAGTGGTGACAATTGTAGTTTTGGGCGGCACAAGTATTCTTGGTGGCGTTGGCGACATGAAAGGCACTATTTTGGCCACATTGATTATTGCCGTACTAAACAGCGGACTTACTGTGCTTAATATTCCGATTGATACGCAAACAATTGTGCATGGCTTTATACTTATAATAAGTCTAGTAAGTTATTCAGTTTTGAACAAAAGGGCGCGTCGCAAGCGCATAATCAAAGTACATGGCGATGAAGCAGTAACAGCGGAAACAACCTAGAAAGTAATTGATGGCGGGTTAAACATGCCATTAATATAATTAAAAAGGAGAAATGTTATGAAGAAAATCTTAGCCATTAGCCTTGTATTAGTTATGGTCATGTGCATGTTCGCAGCATGTGGAGCAGCAGGCGGCGGCGGAACAATCAAAATAGCGATGCTGCCAAAGTTCAAGGGCGAAAACTATTTTGACGCATGCAAAATCGGAGCACAAGAAGCCATTGATGAGCTGAACAAGTCATCGAAGGTCGTTGAGTTCTTGTATGACGGCCCAGCACAAGACCAAGCAACAAACCAAAAGCAAGTCGATATCCTAGAGGGATGGATTGCTCAAAAGGTCAACGTAATCATAGTATCACCTAACGACCCTACGGCTATTGCTCCCACACTTAAAAAGGCACAAGAAAAGGGAATCAAGGTTTTAACCTATGATGCCGACGCACAAGAAGACGCACGCGACCTATTTGTAAACCAAGTTGTGTCCGAAGGCGTTGCGCTAGGCCTTGTAAAGGGCACAGCCGACAAGCTAATTGAAAAAGGCTACGGCCCTGATAAGCCTGCAAACATAGCTTGCGTTTCTTCCGCAAAAACTGACTCCAATCAGCAAGCATGGCTTGGCGAAATCAAAAAATTGCTTGCAACTGACGAATACAAATGGATGACCATTAAAAACGAAGAAACCGATGTATATTATCCAGGCCCAGACGAAACCACCACACAAACACAATGCGGTACACTCATTGGTAGAATGGGCGATGGCGCAGACCAAATTCAAGCTGCTATCGGTCTAACTTCCATGGCTACTCCTTCACTTGGCTCACAGTACGAAGCCGCTTCCTCCAAGCCTGATGTTGGCAAGGTTGTCCTCACAGGACTTGCAACACCAAACGCAATTAAAGCATACATAAAGAATGATGCAAACCCACTTAGCGCAGGCGTTCTCTGGAACTGCATGGACCTTGGTTATCTTGCAGTACAATGCGGCTATCAAATGGCTAAGGGCGATGTCACACCAAGCTCCACAACTGTTACAGCTGGACGTCTTGGACAAAAAGATATCGCGAACAAAATGATAGTTCTAGGGCCAGCTCTTATATTTGACCAAGCTAATGTAGACAAATTTAACTACTAAAACATCGTTGCTAGCTCAATAATTGTTACGCTGATTATACCATAAATCTTTAGATTTATGGTATAATCTCTTTAAAATGGTGTGCGAGGTTATATGAAAAAAAAACTGATGATTTCGCGGCAGTTGTTTATCGCGCAAATAATCGTAGTTGAAGTCCTGTGCATTTTGACTGCACTGTCTTTCTACGCATATAACGCATACACGCTAAAAAATTCGGAAAAAGCGCGGCTTGCTTCAATTTGCTCAAATACTATGACTCAAATTGACGCAATTGTGCGCACAATGGACGAGCTTTCAATTTCCATAACGATAGCTGACGGCTTCATGCCATCAATGCGAGGGCTTGCCACAACCAACGACGAAGCACATCTCACGCAGCTTAAACAGATACTTGCTAAGGAATATTTGAGCAAAACTAGCATTTACCGTATAGCGGTACTTTCCCCCAATGGCAACTATGTTTCGCTAGGCCGCGCAGAGCTTGCTAAAGCGGAACTTGCAGGTTTGGTGGAGACAGGGTACTGGCGGCAAACGGACAGGCGAGGAAACTCCAAGGTGCTTGTAGGGCCGATGAAAGACCCGTGGACAAAAAATGATAGCAGCGAAGTTTTTTCGCTCATACGCGCTATACATGACGGCGATAATCTTCTCGGATATATTGAGGTTCAGATGAAAATTGACAACATCAATCGAATCTATGAAGCCCAATTTCGTTCAAGTGATTTGCTTTTCGCGATAATGAACTATAGTGGCGATTTGTTTTTCGCAAGCTTTCCTCCAAACGAAAACAACGAATACTTGCAAACGATAAAAGAGAATGCTGCATGGTATCCCACTGACAGCATTGAGACAAAAAACGAGCTTATCAGCATTACAAGCTCGAACTACACCGACTGGAAAACAGCGGTAATTATGCCGAAGTACGTGCTTTACAAGCCTTTGACAGGCGCGCCAGGGATTGTGATAAGCTTCGTAATTCTTATGGGAATAGGAATCTCAATGTTTTCCATGCTGATTTTTTCACAGATTACAAAGCCAATCAAAAAGGTTGTTGAGCAGGTTGAGCAAATAAATTTAGAAAGCCTTTCCGCGCCGTTTGAATTTATTACAGGCAGCTACGAAACCGAAACTTTGAGCGAAGCCTTTAGCACGATGAAAACGCGACTTGCTTATTCATTCAATCAAGAAAAAGCGATGGGTCAAATGCAGCTAAAAACCTTGATGGAGGCGTTGCAATCGCGAATAGGCCCACATTTCTTGTATAATACCCTTGGCAGCATTGCAAATATGTGCGAATCTGGCAATGCACAGCAAGCGGCGGAGGCGTGCTTCAACCTTTCGGATTTGCTTCGATATTCTTCAAATTACATGACAGGGCTTGTGACGATTCGAGAGGAACTTGACCACTTATATCGCTATCTTGCATTGATGAAAGGACGTTACCGCCACCGTTTGAGCTACACAATCCACGCGCTTGACCGTTGCTTGGACGTGAAGATACTAAAGCTTACCATTCAGCCTATTGTTGAAAACGCAATCAAGTATTGCTTGAGTGAAAACGAGTTTGTTGAGGTGGATATACATATCTGGGACGAGTGCGAAGGAAAGGAAGTTCGTATTTTGATTTCAGACAATGGCACTGGATTCAAGGAGAGCGCATTGTCGGGAGTGCAGACTATTTTGGAACAATTCCTAAAAAAACCCGCTGATTTTTCCTTGGAAGATGCGGCACCGCGCGGAATGGGGCTTTCGGGTACGCTAATGCGGCTTTATCTATTATTTGGCGAGGAAAAATTTAGCTATAGAATTCATAATTGTGTGGGAGAAGGCTCAATTATAGAGCTTTGTATCGAAAGGGTGTGAGTAGCATTTACACGGTTATGCTTGTGGACGACGAGCCATCTATGCTTGAATCAATTAGACGAATGATTGTAAAAAATCCGAATTTTGAGGTGGTTTGCGAAGCTTATATGGTTTCTGAGGCGAAGCAGCTAATTGCAGAGCACAATCCGCAGGTTATTTTTACCGATATAAAAATGCCTGGGGGCAGTGGACTTGAGCTACTCAAACATGTATCACAAACAAAGCAAAATTGTACGATGGTAGTTATCAGCGGTTACGACGACTTTGATTTTGTGCGCGATTCCTTTATTTACGGTGTTGAAGATTATCTGCTAAAGCCTGTGTCGCCCACAAAATTCCACCCATTTTTAGACCAACTTTCGATAAAGCTTGCCAATGACCACGAAATACGCCGAGGTGGTGAGCTAGACAAAAACGACGACGTGGAGCACAGCACCGAAAACACAGTGCAAACCTCAGAAAAAATGGTGCAGGATATAGAAAAATATATTGAAGCACACATTGAGGAAAATAACGCGATTTATGATATTTGCAAAGCTTTTGCAAGAGAACAACAATATTTGAGCAAAATTTTTAGAAAGCACAAAGCTTGCTCTTACAATGAGTTTTTAGCTTCTGTTCGTATTTCAAAAGCAAAGAGATTGCTAATAAAGCGTCAAGATTTGCTGATTGGAACAGTAGCGTCACTAACGGGGTTTTCTGACCAATTTTATTTTAGCCGCGTTTTTAAAAATGCAGTTGGGGTAACGCCGTCAGAATATCGCGGAAAAATATAAAACTACAGGAGGATTGCAAATGAATTCCAGAGAGAGAGTATATGCGGCATTTAAGAAGAATGGTCAAATTCCAGACCGTGTGCCTTTTCAGTTTGATTTATGTAGAAGCCTAATAGAATATTTTGGGGAAGAGCTTGGAGTAACCCCAAATTACACGATGTCTTATTACGAGGATTTAAGCTACCGCATATCAGCCAACGAAATTAGAACAATGCTTGGCAGCGACTGTGTAGTCGTTGGTGGCCAAGTAGCTAAAGGCTTTGTTCCACAAGTTGTGAGCGATAACATCACAACAAACGAATTTGGTATGCACATGAAGCCGACACAGCTTTATGTTGAGGTTGTAAAATGCCCACTTGACGGGGTGGAATCAGTCGAGGCTATCAATGCGTACGATTTCCCCGACGCATACGCCGAGGGACGAATGGAAGCAGCAAAGCGCGATATAGAAAAATATGGCAAAGATTATTTTGTCATTGGCGATTGCGAACTTTCGCTCTTTGAGCTTGCATGGCACTTAACAGGGCTTGAAACCTACATGATTGGCATGGCTGATGAGGAGGACTGGGTAAACGCACTAAACGACAAAGTGGAGCAGTTCACAACAGGTATTGCAGAGCAGCTTGTTCGTGCAGGTGTTGACGCAATTTGGTTTGGCGAAGACTTAGGAAGCCAAGTTTCAACTCTAATATCGCCAGACATGTGGCGTAAATTATTCAAACCACGCCACCAACGTGTCATTCAAAAGCTAAAAGCGATTAATCCTAATATTATCATTATCATGCATAGCGATGGCGCAGTTGCTCCACTTATTGACGACTTTGTTGAAATGGGAATAGAGGTCTATAACCCCGTGCAACCTAATGTACCAGGCTCTGACCCACAGAAAATTAAGGACGCATACGGCGATAAAATTTGTTTTTTTGGCGGAATTGACCAACAAGAATTATTGCCATCTGGTAATATCGCGCTGCTGGATAAGGAAATGCGTGAGCGAGCTGCAATTTTGGGAAAAAACGGTGGCTACCTAATGGCACCTGCGCACATAATACAAGCAGATGTTGCGCCAGAAACGGTGAAGCAAATGTTAAAAATCGCAAAAACATTATAATTATAATGGACCAATTTAAAATAGGCATAAGTGAAAAGAAATAAAACGAAAAACTGACGCGAGCGCCAGAGGCTGAAATATAAAATGCGTTGGAAAAATGATATGATTGAAAATACGAAAAAAGCCTGCTATGTATATATTTTAAACTGTGCGGACGATAGCCTTTACACAGGCTGGACAACCGACCTAGAAAAGAGAGTATCCGCACACAACGGAGGCAAAGGCGCTAAATATACGCGTGCAAGACTCCCTGTTACTCTTGTGTATTTTGAGCAGGCGGAAACAAAATCATTAGCTATGCGCCGCGAGTGGGAAATCAAGCATATGACGCGACAAAAGAAGATGAACCTTATTGCTGCACATTAGAATGAAATTATAGTAGCATATTGGAAACGGCAGCACTCATATGTACGAGTGCTGCCGTTTTTTGCTTAAAATATTAATGTTATGCCTACTGAACAAACACAAATTTTCGACAAAAACCGAACCACGCAAA
>JAVBKH010000125.1:0-3006 GCA_031554155.1 Oscillospiraceae bacterium | reverse complement strand
AACTCAATTTCCTTGGTATCCCAGTTGATTTCGACAAATTCGGGTTTTAGCCCAAGTTTTGCGCACACAGCTTCTGCAAGTTCTGTGTCAAATCCTGTAAATTTGCCTTTGTCATCAGTAAAATTCATAGGCTCATACACCGTATAACCAATAACAAGCTTTCCATTGCCCTGTACATAGGCAAAATCGCTTTCGGCGTCTTTAGCGGCTTCACTTGGTGCAGGTGCTGCGGAAGACTCCGAAGCAGGCGCGGTGGAAGATGAAGGGGTGGCCGTACCACCAGAACATGCAGTGAGCGCAAAGAGCGCAGCTACGGCTAATGTTAATGCAATTAATGTTTTTTTCATGATATATATTCTCCTATATTATGCAGTTTCCACGGGTATTGCTCCCGCTTTTATATACTATCACAATATCATAGCAAAGTAAAGAAGACGAACGCTTTTTATAGAAAAAAGTTATACTTTCAGAATCCCTCTCAATAGCAGGCGCAAATCCCTACACCAATGCATGTTAGCTAATTTAAAAGGCGGAGCATTAACCGCCCGATATACCTTTACATACGCGACGTTGCTTGTATATTGTAATACAGACACCAGGTATATTATAATCTAGGTGTGGTGGTATCTAGTTTAAGGTGTTAAATGTATATCTTTCCCTCGGCCATAACAATAAGTTTCGCAGGTTATTAACTAGGAAGGTGCTTGCGCTATGGCTGAAATACTATCAATAGCCCCCCAATATAAACAGTCCCATGCTGTTTATATTGGGGGGCATCTCACTTTTAGTTCATCGTATTCTGGTTCTACTAATTCTCTTCGTCGAGCATCTTCTTTGCGTCTTCTTTCACAGCGTCCTCTAGCATTGAGGGTAGCTGCTCATAACGCTCAAATTTCAGCTCAAACGAGCCGCGACCTTGGGTTGCGCTGCGCACAAACGTGGTGAAATCGTGCATTTCGCTCATTGGGACTTCGCCTTCAATTTCCTGCAAACCATCGTCAGTTGGGTTCATGCCAAGCACGCGACCTCGACGTTTGTTAAGCTCGCCCATGACGTCGCCTGTGGCGGAATCGGGCACAGTGACCTTGAGGTTGCCGATAGGCTCAAGCAAAACAGGCCCTGCCAATGCAACACCTGCCTTATAGGCAAGAGCAGCGGCAAGTTTAAATGCCATTTCCGAGGAATCTACAGGGTGATATGAGCCGTCAACAAGTGTAGCTTTAAGGCCAACAACGGGATACCCCGCAAGCGTGCCGCGCTTAACAGCGTCCTGCAAACCTTTTTCAACAGCAGGGAAGTAATTCTTCGGCACAGAGCCGCCGAATACGTTGGTCTCAAAGACCATTTCGTCAGCATCACATGGCTCAAACTCAATCCAAACGTGACCAAATTGGCCGTGTCCGCCAGTTTGCTTCTTGTGCTTGCCTTCGACTTTGACCTTTTTCTTTATAGCTTCGCGATAAGGCACACGAGGTGTAATTAGGTCAATATCTACTTGGAATTTCTGTTTAAGCTTGGAGATTACAACATCAAGGTGCTGCTCGCCAAGGCCAGAAATTATTTGTTGCTTTGTCTCGGCGTTGTTCTCAAAGCCGATTGTGGGGTCTTCTTCAATCAAACGCTGCATACCTTGCGCAACTTTACCCTCGTCGCCCTTGTTCTTGACTTTTACAGCCATGTGCAGAGTTGGGCGTGGGAATTTAGTTTTCTCGAAGGTGACAACGCGCTTGGGGTCGCATAGGCAGTCGCCTGTGATTGTGTCGCCAAGCTTTGTGACTGCGCCAATGTCGCCAGCGGTGAGGAATGCTGTCTCCTCCTGCTTTTTGCCTCTTGCATAAATGATTTTGCCGAGACGTTCAGTCTGGCCTGTACGGGAGTTAATAGGTTGAATATCTGAGGAAAGCTTGCCAGAAACAACCTTAATAAAGCTTAACTTGCCGACAAATGGGTCAGCAACAGTTTTGAAAATATAGGCAGAAAGTGGTGCTTCGTCGGTGCAGTCGATTTGAACAGGCTTGCCGTCAGCGTCTGTTGCGGTTTCGCCTCCGCTTTCATAAGCGGAGGGCAAATGGTCGACGATTGAGTCGAGCAGCATGTCAATGCCTGCAAGGGTTGTGCCAGAGCCGCAGAGAACAGGCGTAATAGAGCCGTTCTTCACGCCGTTGTGAATACCTGCGATGATTTCATCGCGGGTGAAGGATTCGCCAGAAAAATATTTTTCGAATAGCGATTCGTCAGTCTCGGCGACCGCTTCGGAAATTGCAGAAGTAAGGCCCTCAAGTCTGTGGCCAAAATCGGGCATAGGAACTTCGCGAGGTTCGCCCTTTTCGTTATAGGCATAGGCTTTGTTCTCGACTAGATTTATGTACGCTTCAACGGTTGTCCCATTCGAATATGGAACAACTAGCGGACAAACTGACGGCCCAAATTCAGCCTTTAGCCCCTCAAGAGCTTTGTAAAAGTCGGCGTTTTCAGCGTCAAGCTTGGTGATGAAGAACATACGGGCTTTGCCCAAATCCTTTGCGAGCTTGTAGGCTTTTTGCACGCCCACAGCCACGCCAGACTTGCCAGACACAGTGATAATTACGCTTTCTGCCGCGCGAACACCTTCATACATGCCGCCAGCAAAATCGAATAATCCAGGGGTGTCAATCAAGTTGATTTTAACGCTGCCCCAAGAAAAAGGGTACATTGCCGTGGAAACCGATACCTTGCGCTTGATTTCTTCGGGGTCAAAGTCGAAGTTTCCGCCCATGCGGTCAATTTCTCCCGCTTTGAACAATAGTGATTCTGCCAGAGAGGTTTTTCCGCTACCTCCGTGGCCTGCCAGTGCAATGTTGCGAATTTTACCTGCCAGATATTGTCTCATACAACCAGACTCCCTTCACGGATTAAATTCATACGCTTAGATTATATCAATTCTAGGCGCAACATTCAAGACGTAATTTGTCCAAAACTGTAAGAAATAACCGCCCACGTACAAAATACGGAGCGGTTATTTGTCGA